>NZ_ANBC01000783.1 GCF_000341125.1 Nocardiopsis lucentensis DSM 44048
TCGTCATCAAGGTCCTTCGTCTTCGGCCGCGGAGTGGCGCGGGGTGGGCACGGAGCCGGACCCGCGGGCCCGGATGGGGCGGGTGCCCACGACGGCGGTCGTGGGCACCCGCGTCGGCTCCGGGTCAGACCCGGTCGGCCGCGATGAGCAGGTAGTGGAAGCTGCCCTCCTTGTAGGCGGTCAGGAACGGGTCCTCGATCCCGGTCGCCACCGAGGACTGCGCCCGCAGCTCCCAGTACGGGATGGTCTGGTCGGTCAGGTCCACGACGTTGATCGGCACGAGGTTGTTGGCCGCCATCGCCCGGAAGTACGCGCTGCGCGGGTGGATGTTGCAGGTGTAGTGCTCGTCGATGCGGCTCACCGCCTTGGAGCGGCCGCCGGTGACGTCGTTGTAGCAACCGGTGATGGTGACGTAGCGGCCGCCGTACTCGAGCAGGCGGGCGTGCTCACGGAACAGCTCGAACAGGTCCACGTACATCGTGGACTCGTTGTTCCAGCTGGCCCGCAGCGACCCCGACGCGAAGCCGGTGTCCAGCATGTTCTTGAAGTGGAAGGCCACCTTGTCGGAAACGCCGCGCTCCTCGGCCTGCGCGTTGGCGAAGTCCACCTGCTTCTGGGAGATGCTCACGCCGTCCACGTGGCAGCCGAAGCGCTGGTTGGCCATGAAGCTCGTGCCGCCCCGGCCGGAACCGGTGTCCATGATGCGGTCGTCGGGGCCGACCTCTCCGAGGTGGTCGAGGAGGACGTTGGCCTGGGCGGTCTCCAGGCGGTGCATCTCCTCGATGATGCGCGCGTCGCGGGTCTCCTCCGGGCCCTCCAGCACGGACGGGTCGTAGTCGCCGATCCCGTAGTGGTGGTGGAAGAGACCGTCGACCTCGCCGAGACGAATGTTGACGGGGTCCTTCTCGGCGTTCCAGTACTCGGCGACGGACTTCTGGTAGTCGGTGCGCAGGACCTGCTCGGAGGAGGGCATGGTCGACGTCATGTAGGGGAAACTCCTTGTCGTGAAGCGGGCGGTCCGGCGGAGTGCCGGACCGGGTCGGAGGGCACGCGCCCCCCGGACGTTCAGTCGTTGCTCGTGCCGTGGTAGCGGCCGCTCGACGAGTGCCACTCACGGCTGCCGCCCAGCCAGGCCCACGTGCCCGCCAGGAACCGGCGCAGCTCAGGTGAACCGGCCGCGGCCAGGGCCGAGGCCTCGGCCTCGAAGGTGTGCATGAGTTCGTCGTGGATCTGGACGGTCCGCTCGACGGCCTCGCCCAGCGAGCAGTCCTCCTCGGTGGCGATCAGCCGGGGCAGGCTGAAGTCACCGGGGTCCTCCTTGGCCATGGAGTACAGGTCGTTGACGATCACGGTGGCGGTGCCCGCCAGCGTGAACGCCCGGCGGACCCGGGGGTCGGCGAACTCGCCGTAGGGCAGCTCGTAGCCCGCGATCGCGTCGATGAGGACCATGCACGGGACGAAGCTGTTCTCGTGCCGGTGCATGAGGAACTCCCACACCGGCGGACGCTGCCCCTGGGCCTGCCAGACGGCCTCCTGGTTGTAGGCGACGAACATGATGCCCAGTTCGTGGCGCAGACGGCGCACCTGCGACGTCGTCGCCATGGTGGACAGGTTGTTGATCGCCGAGCGCAGCGCGACGCACACCGGGTCGTCCCGCACGACCCTTTCCAGCTGCGGCGCGTACCTGAGCGGCAGGTTGGCCTGGTCGATGACCGAGTGGGCGATCGCCAGGCGCTGGCCGAGCAGCTCCGGCCGCGCCTCCTCCACCTCCCCGTCGACGTAGTGGTCGTCCACCGACCACTCCGACAGACCGCACTTGGCCGCCGCGAGCAGGCGGTCGGGATCGTCGGTCTCGGGGTGGGCGAGCATCATCAGCCGCCCGAACTCGGCCTTCCTGATCTTGTCGAGCTGGCCGGGGTAGATCCCCACCTCCTCGGCCCACGCGACCAGGCGGCGGTCGACCTCCTCCCCCAGGGCGGGGTCGTCCCGCAGGGCCGGCGGACAGTACAGCACCAGGTCCTGACGGCCCTTCCTCGGCCGCGGCTCGACGTGGGGAGCGGCCCTGCCCTCCGCGATCTCCTCGACCTGACCGTCGGAACCGCCCGGCAACCTCGGTCCGGGCGGGGCGGCCGGGATCCGCGGCGCCGCCCCCCACCGGGGGGAGGCCGGGGCCCCGCCCCCGCGCGGGGACGGGGCCCCCGCGGGGGCGGCACCGGGTGCCGGTGCGACGCGCTCGGGGAGCAGGGCCGTGGCCGCCGCGCTGCCGAGTCCCGTGGGTCGGGTGGCCAGCCGGGTCGTGGCGGGCCCCTCCTGGNNCCTTCCTGGACCTCCGTCCCGGCCGGAGCGGTCAGCGGGGCGAACAGGTCCCGCCCACCGGGCCGTTTCGGGTCACGGAGCAGGAGATCCACCAGGTCGACCGCCGAGTGGGTGGCGGTGGAGGCGGACATCCGGGACAGCAGTGACACCGTCTCAGTCCTCCTTCCCTGTCAGCGGAGAACGGTCAGTCACGCGGCCGGACCTCGACGTTCTCCAGGATGCCGAGGGCGTCCGGGACGAGGACCGCGGCGGAGAAGTAGGTGCTGACCAGATAGGAGATGATGCCCTTCTCGGAGATGCCCATGAACCGGGCGTTGAGGCCGGGCTCGACCTCGTCGGGCAGGCCGGTGTGGTGCAGGCCGATGACGCCCTCGTTGTCCTCACCGGTACGGACGGCGATGATGGCGGAGGTCTGCTGCGCGGAGATCGGGATCTTGCCGCAGGGCAGGATCGGGACACCGCGCCAGGCGGGCAGGTGGTGGCCGTTGACGTCGACGGTGCCGATGGGCAGGCCGCGCTTGTTGCACTGCTTGCCGAAGGCGGCGATGGCCTTGGGGTGGGCGAACAGGAACTGCGTGTTGCGCCGCATGGTGATGAGGTCGTCGAGGTCGTCCGGGGTGGGCGGCCCCTCCTGGGTCTGGATCCGCTGCTTGAAGTCGGCGTTGTGGAGCAGGCCGAAGTCGCGGTTGTTGATGAGCTCGTGCTCCTGGCGCTCGCGCAGGGCCTGGATGGTCAGACGCAGCTGCTGCTCCGTCTGGTTCATCGGCTTGTTGTAGAGGTCGGCGACCCGGCTGTGCACCCGGAGCACGGTCTGCGCGACGCTGAGCTCGTACTCGCGGGGCTTGAGCTCGTAGTCGGCGAAGGTGGCGGGCAGGTCGGGCTCGCCGTTGTGGCCGGAGGCCAGCGCGATCTCGGCCTCGCCGTAGTTGTTCTGCTGGTGCTTGGGCAGGCTCTGGACGCTGTGGATCTGGGCCTGGAGGCTGGGCGAGTCGTCCACCAGGGCGATGAACTGGTCGCGGGGCAGCTCCAGCAGTGTGCCCGCGGTCGCGGCCTTGACCGTGAACTCCCAGTTCGGCTCGGTGTCGAGCAGGTACCGCTCACCGAACTTGTCACCGTCGGCCAGGACGCCCAGGCGGGTGGTCTCGCCGTAGGGCCCCTCGGTGGTCTTGTGCACCCTGCCGTGGGCCAGCAGGTACAGGTGGGTGGCCGGGGTGCCCTCCTGGGCGAGGACGTCGCCGGGCTCGAACTCGCGCTGGACGAACCGGCTCGCGAGGGCGTTCAGGACCGCGTCGTCGTCGTAGCCGCGCAGCAGGGACAGCTCGGCGAGCTCCTGCGGGATGACCCGGACCTCGGAGCCGGTCTGGTGGAACTCGATCCGGCCGTCGCCGACGGTGTAGGTGAGCCGCCGGTTGACGCGGTACGTGCCGCCGTCGGTCTGCACCCACGGGAGCATCTTCTGCACCCAGCGGGAGCTGATCCCCTGCATCTGGGGCGCGGACTTGGTGGTGGTGGCCAGGTTCCGCGCCGCCGCGGTCGCCAGGCTCTGCTGCTCTTCGGTTCGCACCTCAGGAGCTGAGTCGATCGACATCCGCCGTGTTTCTCCTCGTCGTTGGTCGCGGGTCCGTTCCGCGCGCTCCGCTGGGGACGCGTCGCGGTCGGGAAGTCCTTGGGAGTTGCTCACGTGCGCCGATCAGCCGTCATCGCTGGTCAGACGCGTTCCGTAAACCGCTGGACACACTAAGAGAGCATCCTTGCGGCACACAACCGATTCCCGGTTATTCATGGGGAACTCCTGATCGAACGCATCCGTTTCCCCGTCCCAATCCCATGAAACAAGGGAGGGTCGGCGCGCCCTCCGACCACGCGCCTCGACACCAAAAAACCACACACAACCATGCTGGCCTGCGAGTTTTTCTTCTGGAAAGGAGCCCGACACCCGGAGATCACAACACGACGAGGTGACCGTTTTGCGATCAATATCATGACATAGACGTTGTTTGAGGCAGCGATAACCCAGCGATTTTGGGTCGCCGCGAGAAATGAACTTCCGGCCAATACGCCCTCCTCCCCCGAATGAGGAAGAAACAACGTGAACACACCGCGGCGCCACCGGCGGGTGCCGCCCCCAGACCGCCGGGAGGGGGTGGCGCCGCAAGCGCGGAACCCGATACTTACCAAAAGGTAGGTACCTGAGAAAAAGGTGGGTACAAGAAAATTGGAATGTCCCCTCCACCTGGCTGGTTGGCCCCTGACAGCAGCCGGGACCCACTCCCGGCCCTGAGAACGGGAAGGACCATCACTCATGTCCGTCGTCATCACCGGTGCCACCGGTCACCTGGGCCGCCTCGTGGTGGAGGAGCTACTGGACAGGGGCCACGGCGCCGACGGGATCATCGCGGCCGGACGGGACACCGATCGGCTCTCCGCCCTGGCCGAGCGTGGTGTGCGCACCGCACGGATCGACTTCGAGGACCCCGCCTCGCTGAAGGCCGCCTTCGAGGGCGCCGACACCGTCCTGCTGGTCTCCGGTAGCGAGGTCGGCGGGCGGGTGCCCCAGCACCGCAACGCGATCGAGGCCGCCACGGCGTCGGGAGTCGGGCACCTCGTCTACACCAGTGCGCTGCGCGCCGACGCCTCTCCCCTGACCGTGGCTCCCGAGCACAAGGCGACCGAGGAGATCATCGCCGCCTCCGGGATCCCCCACACGATCCTCCGCAACGGCTGGTACAGCGAGAACTACGCCGCGGCCGTCCAGCAGGGGCCCCGGACCGGAAGCATCATCGGCGGCGCCGGACAGGGCAGGATCTCCTCGGCCGCCCGGGCCGACTACGCCGCGGCCGCCGCCGTGGTCGTGGCCTCCGGAGAGGGGCACGGCCAGATCCACGAACTCGCCGGGGACACCGCATGGACCATGGAGGAGCTGGCGGCACGGGTCTCGGAGGCCTCCGGCTCCCCCGTGGCTTACCGGGACCTGGGTGAGCGGGAGCACCGGCGGGCGCTCACCGACGCGGGTCTTCCCGAGGCGTTGGTGGACATGCTGGTCTCCACCGACCAGGCCGCCTCCCAGGGTTGGCTCGAGGAGGACTCCGGCGCCCTGTCCCGGCTGATCGGCCGCCCGACCACTCCCCTGGAGGAGAGCGTGGCCGCGGCCCTGTCCTCCTGAGGGAGGGCCCGGAGAAGGATCTCGCCCCGGTTCCTCACGCCAGCGCCGCACCCTCTAGTACCGGCGTGAGGGGCCGGGCCCGCCCCGGAGGTGAGCGCCGTCAGCGTTCCTCGGGTTCGGCGGTGGTAGGTCCACCGACCGAACATCCCAAAAGTTGGGTACCCAACCATGGGTAAGTTAAGAGTATGAGCGACGACATTCCCGCGAACACGCCCGCGACGGTCATCCGAGGGCGGGTCATGTCCGCGGACTGCCCCTCCCGCCGCCTCCTGGGCGACATCACCAGCAAGTGGGGGGTCCTCGTCCTGGTCTCCCTGCGCGGCGGACCCCGGCGCTGGAGTGAACTGCTGCGCGGCATCGGCGGCATCAGCGAGAAGATGCTCGCCCAGACCCTGCGCACGCTGGAGGGCGACGGGATCGTCCTGCGCGAGGCTCGGCCGGTCGTGCCCCCGCACGTGGAGTATCGCCTCACCGCCGCGGGACACGAGGTCACCGATCTACTCCTCCCCCTGCTCGACTGGGCGGAGACCCACGTGCCTCTGGCGGTCGGCGAGGATGGCGGCCCCACCGGCGAGGGATGGGCGGCGGCACCCCGCGTCGACGACAGGAGTTGGTTAGGCTAACCTAACGACGTGCGGCCGGTACCGGCCGCGTCCCCCGTCGAGGAGAGAGGCCCCGTGCGCGTCGAACAGCCCAGCCACCGCGCGATGCTCCGGACCCGTGTCGTGCGCACGGAGCGGACCAGCGAGCACTTCGTCACCGTGACCCTGGGCGGTGAGGATCTGGCGGACTTCCCCTACCTGGGCCGCGACCAGTTCGTCCGTGTCTTCCTGCCGCGGGAGGGCCAGGACCGGCTGCACATGCCCACGAGCGCCGACCGCAAGTGGGTCGTCCAGCTCTACGCCATGCCCAAGAGCAGACGCCCGCACGTGCGCAACTACACCGTGCGCGGCTTCGACCCCGAGCGGCGCGAACTCGACATGGAGTTCGTCGACCACGGCGACGCCGGTCCCGCCTCGGCCTGGGCCGGCGCCGCCCGACCCGGCGACGAGATGGGCATCCTGGCCGAGGGCGCCTACTACCAGCCCTCCGAGGACGCCGACTGGCAGCTGCTCGTCGGGGACGAGAGCGCCGTGCCCGCCCTGGTGTCGATCCTGGAACAGGCCCCCGACGACCTGCGCGCCCAGGTCTACATGGAGGTCCCCTCCGAGGACGACGTCCGTGACCTGACCGCCCCTCCCGGCGTGTCCGTGCACTGGTTGCCGCGCACGGATCCGCACGCCGTCCCCGGTGCCCTGGCCCTGGAGACCGTCATGGCCGCCGACCTTCCCGGAGGCCGCCCCTACTGCTTCGTGGCCGGGGAGAACAAGCTGGCCACCGGACTGCGCCGGCACCTGGTCCGCGAACGGGACGTACCCAAGCCCGACATCTCCTTCATCGGCTACTGGCGCCACGGCCGCGCCGCCATGGACTGACCGACTGGCCCCGGGCCGCCCGGCCGACGGAGCCGTCCACGGATCACCGGCCGCGTGGTAGAACGAGGATCCACGGTCGGTGCGGCCGCGCGTACGGGAACGTGAGCGAGGGGACGGGACACCCATGGGTGAGGAGCTTCCGGAACGCAGCCGTCAGGTGGCCGAGGCGCTGGAGCGCGCCGGAGCGCGGGGCACGGTACGTGCACTCCCGGCTTCGGCGCGCACCGCGGCGGAGGCCGCCGACGCCCTGGGCTGTGAGGTGGGCGCGATCGCCAACAGTCTGGTGTTCATCGCCGACGAGCGTCCTCTGCTGGTCATGACCAGCGGACGGCACCGGGTCGACCCCGTCCTGCTCGCCGAGCGGCTCGGACGCGATCGCATC
>NZ_ANBC01000784.1:0-603 GCF_000341125.1 Nocardiopsis lucentensis DSM 44048
GGCCCCCGTGGAGACCGTGGTCGACACCGCGCTGGAGGACTACCCGCGCCTGTGGGCCGCCGGGGGCACCCCGCACACGGTGTTCCCCACCGACTACACGGAACTGGTCAAAATCACCGACGGGACCCCCGCCGCGGTCAACTAGACCGTGGCCTGCGGGCCCTCCGCCTCGCTCCGAGCCGCCCGTCCACACCCCGCCCCCACCTGGTTCCGCGCGGGGGCGCGCGGTGGAACAATGCGGAGTGTGACACACCAGCACTCCGCACAGCCCGACCCCGCCCAGGACGCCCCTCGGGTGGGACCTCCCAAGAAGAGCGCCGTCGGCCTGCCCGCCGTCCTCAACAGCGTCCGCCAGGTGGGGGAACACGCCGGGGTCCGACGCGGGGTGCCCGCCATGCTCGCCGTGAACCAGAAGCGCGGCTTCGACTGCCCCGGGTGCGCCTGGCCCGAACCCGAACGGCGGCACCGGGCGGAGTTCTGTGAGAACGGTGCCAAGGCCGTCGCCGAGGAGGCCACGACCAGGGCGCTGACCTCCGGGTTCTTCGCCGAGTACCCGGTCGCCGAGCTGGCCGGGCGGTCCGGCTACTGGCTGGGGCGGGGGGG
>NZ_ANBC01000784.1:608-3379 GCF_000341125.1 Nocardiopsis lucentensis DSM 44048
GGGCGCCACCCACTACGAGCCGGTCACGTGGGACCGGGCGCTGGACCTGGTGGCCGAGGAGTTGCGCGGTCTGGACTCACCCGACGAGGCCGTCTTCTACACCTCCGGCCGCACCAGCAACGAGGCCGCGTTCTGCTACCAGCTGTTCGCGCGGGCCCTGGGCACCAACAACCTGCCCGACTGCTCGAACATGTGCCACGAGTCCTCCGGATCGGCGCTGACCGAGACCCTGGGCGTCGGCAAGGGGAGCGTGTCCCTGGAGGACGTGCACCAGGCCGACCTGATCATCGTCGCGGGACAGAACCCGGGCACCAACCACCCCCGCATGCTCAGCGCGCTGGAGCGCGCCAAGCGGTCGGGCGCGCGGATCATCACGGTCAACCCGCTGCCGGAGGCGGGACTGCGCGACTTCCGCAACCCGCAGACGGCACGGGGCCTGATCGGGCGCGGCACCGAGCTCACCGACCTGTTCGCGCAGATCCGTCTGGGCGGTGACCTGGCGCTGTTCTCGGCGGTGAACCGGCTCCTGCTGGAGGCCGACCAGCGCGGGGAGGAGGTTCTCGACCGGGCGTTCGTCGACCGGCACACGCACGGATTCGAGGAGTTCTCCCGCGAACTGCTGGCCGAGCCGGAGGAGGAGTTCTGGCCGCGCGTGGAGCGGGCCACCGGGCTGGACCGCGAGCTGGTCGAGCGCCTCACACAGATGGTGACCGCCTCCGAGCGGATCGTGGTGTGCTGGGCGATGGGTCTGACCCAGCACAAGCACTCGGTGCCCACCATCCGCGAGGTGGTCAACTTCCTGCTGCTGCGGGGCAACGTGGGACGGCCGGGCGCGGGCGTGTGCCCGGTGCGGGGGCACTCCAACGTGCAGGGCGACCGCACGATGGGGATCTTCGAGCGCCCCGCGGACGCGTTCCTGGACGCCCTGGGCGCGGAGTTCGGGTTCGAGCCGCCGCGCGAACACGGGTGGGACACCGTCGACTCCATCCGCGCGATGGCGGAGGGGCGGGTGCGGGTGTTCTTCGCGATGGGCGGCAACTTCGTGGCGGCCTCGCCTGACACCCTGGTCACTGAGGACGCGATGCGCCGCGTGGACCTCACGGTGCACGTGTCCACCAAGCTCAACCGCTCGCACGTGGTCACCGGGACACGCGCGCTGATCCTGCCCGCGCTGGCGCGCAGCGACCGCGATCTGCGCGACGGCCGCCCCCGCTGGGTGACGGTCGAGGACTCCATGGGGATGGTGCACGCCTCGCACGGGGTGCTGCCGCCGCTGTCGGAGGGGATGCGCTCGGAGGTCGACATCATCCGCGACCTGGCGGCGAGGGTGCTCGGCGAGAGTCCGGTGGCGTGGTCGACCTTGGCCGACTACGACCGGATCCGTGACCATGTGGAGGCGGTCGTGCCGGGGTTCGAGGACTTCAACGCCCGAGCACGGCGGCCCGGCGGGTTCACGTTGCCGCACGCCCCGCGCGACGACCGGAGGTTCCCCACCGCGACGGGGCTGGCCAACTTCACCGTCAACGGCCGCCACGCGCCGGAGGTCCCGGAGGGGCGGCTGCTGTTGCAGACGTTGCGCTCGCACGACCAGTACAACACCACGATCTACGGGCTCGACGACCGCTATCGCGGCATCCACGACGGCCGCCGGGTGGTGCTGGTCAACCCCGACGACGCCCGTGAACTGGGCCTGGCCGACGGCGCCTACACCGACATCGTCGGCGAGTGGCACGACGGCAGGGAGCGGCGCGCGCCGCACTTCCGGGTGGTGCACTACCCGACCGTACGCGGGTGCGCGGCCGCCTACTACCCGGAGACGAACGTGCTGGTGCCGTTGGACTCCACCGCCGAGGTGAGCAACACGCCCACGTCGAAGTCGGTGGTGGTGCGGTTCGAGGCGGACTCGGGGGCGGCCGCCGTCTGAACCGGGGCCACCCCAGGGAGTCACCGTTCGGGCGCCGACAGGGTTCTTATGGATAGGTGTGCGCCGTAGGCGTCCGTTGAGGGTGGTGGAGGGCGACGGGCGGGTCGAAGCGAAGCGGAGGACCACAACGAACACAGTCCGTCAGCGCCGGGTGACCGCGACCGCGTTGGCGGTGACGATCACGGCGACGGCCGCCCACGAGGCCCAGTCCAGGTACTGCCGGAGCACCACCATGCCCACCAGGGCCGCGAGCACCGGGTTCACACTCATGAAGATCCCGAAGTACCGGGCGGGTACGCGCCGCAGGGCGAGCAGATCCGCCAGGAACGGGACGGCGGAGGAGAGGACCCCCGCGACCAGGGCGCAGGTCAGCGCCGCGCCGGTCGGCGGATGGTGCCACAGCGCCACCGCGCCCACCGGCAGGTACAGCATCCCCGAGACGACCGCCGCCGCGGCCGAACCCTCCAGGCCGGGTACGCGTGCGCCGACCTCCCGGTTCAACAGGATGTAGCACCCCCAGCACACGGCGGCCAACAGCGCCAGCGCGATACCGACGTGGTCGCTGCTGGGCTGGGGGCGCACGAGGACCGCGACCGCGCCGACCGCGGCCAGGGCGAGGCCCACATCGGCGCGGCGGCGGGAGGTGGCCAGAGCCACGGTCAGCGGTCCGAGGAACTCCAGGGTGACCGCCAGGCCGAGCCCGACGCGGTCGATCGCCGCGTACAGCGACAGGTTCATGGTCGCGAACACCACGGCCAGGCCCAGGACGGGGCGCCACTGCGCGGCGGTGAAGGTCCACGGTCGGGGTCGCCCGACGCACAGAAGGGTGACGGCGGCCACCCACTGG
>NZ_ANBC01000785.1 GCF_000341125.1 Nocardiopsis lucentensis DSM 44048
GCGCGGCGACGGACGCCCCCACCTGGTTGGACAGGCCGCTGCCCAGCATCAGCGCCGTCCCGGACCAGCGGTCGGAGCCGGTCGGCGGCCCGGCGGCGGTTGTGGTCGAGTCACGAGTGGCCATGCCACGACTCTCGGCGGCCCGGATCCATACGCAAAATGCATCCGACGCACGTTCTATACGATGGGCGTATGGATGGGAACACGGCTCTGGAGCTGCGGCACCTGCGCTGCCTCGTGGCGATCGTCGACACCGGGGGGTTCAGCGACGCCGCGCTCGAACTGGGCGTGTCGCAGGCCTCGGTCTCGCGCACGCTCTCGTCCCTGGAGCGGATCCTGGGCGTGCGCCTGCTGCACCGCACCAGCCGGGTGTGCACCCCGACCACGGCCGGGGTGCAGGTCCTGGTTCGGGCGCGCCACCTGCTCGCGGAGGCCGACAACCTGCTGCGCGAGGCGACGAGCGGCCACACCCGGCTGCTCGTCGGACACGCGTGGTCGGCGA
>NZ_ANBC01000786.1 GCF_000341125.1 Nocardiopsis lucentensis DSM 44048
CCGCCAAATCGGCGGTTTCGGATCAACCGAACGGGGTAAAGCGCCCGCTTGTGTCACTTTATCCTACCTCGCGCGCCATTCCCGTTCGCAATTGATCGGCCCTGGAGCGCTCACTGAGCTTACCCGTTCCGAGCGCATGCTCGAACCAGTCGGTTCAGCGAGAGGAGTTCAGATCGCGGCCCGGTTCCGAGTCGGCCCTGAGGGCCGCTCACCGTCCCGCGGCGACTCGGAGAACATTACCCCCCGACCAGACCCCAGGCAAACCGAACGCGCTGTGTCGGCGGTCACCCTTCCCTGGATCGCTTGATCCCCCTGGGGCCCCACCAGACCCCACACCGCACACAGCACCCCTCGAAGCCCCTTCAGTCTCGCTGCCACCAACTGAAACCTGTTCTCGTAAGCCTTCTGTGGAGATGCCGAACGAGACTCGGAAACTTGCTGAAACACCCTTGAAATAAGGGGAAGAGCATCACATGATGTGCAGCACTGCTGGATGCAACAGATTCCAGTAGAGGCACCACCCCACTCCACGGGGAGGATCCAGACCAGACCGCGTGCCGGATGTTCGGGGGGACGGCAGGCGCAGCGCGGTCCCGTACCCAAGGAACTACGCGCATGGACATCACATCCTCCGAACCCGTCGACGAGCCCCTGACGCCGCCCGCCGACCCCATCGGCACCGGCCCTGAGAGCCACACCAGTTGGAAGCGCTTCGCCCTGTTCGCCCTACCCGCGACCGCCGCGGTCGGCGGCATCGTCGTGGCCATGGCCGAGGGCGCGCTCGCCGCGTCGTTCACCGTCTCCGGGCAGGACTTCAAGATCTCCGCCGACGAACTGCACGGCGAGGGCTTCGTGCAGTACGGCTGGCTGAACGAGACCGCGCGCGGTGAGGCCGTGCCCGCCGCGGTGGCCGGAATCCGTGAGGCGGAGATCCACAACCTCTGCCAGTCGGTGCTCACCGAGTTCCCCATCATCGGCACCATCTCCCTCACCCTCACCGCTGGAGACCAGGGAACACCGGTTGAGGCCAGCAACCTGATGATCGACATGTCCCAGATGGACGGCAACGCCGAATTCGAGAACATCGAGATCGGCCGTGACGCTTCCACCCTCGACAAAGGACCGGAGGGAGCACGGGGCTTCCAGGACACCTTCGGCATGCAGTCGGACACCATCCACGTCGAGGGCCTGGAGCAGACCGCCCGTGCGGCCAGCGCCGGAACCTTCCGGCTCTCTGGGCTGAGCCTCAGCCTGCGGCTCGGGGACGACGAGTGCTTCTGAGGGGAACGCGTCGGGGGTCCCGCCGCCCCGGAGAGGGGACGCGCGGCCCGCGTGCCTGGCGTGACTGGCGCAAACGCCGCCCCTTCGCGGGCGGGCTCCTGATCATCGCCTCCGGCGTCGTACTGGCCTCATTCGTGATCATGCCGCTGGAACTGATGGTTCAGACGGGCGTCGGCGGGGTCTCGTCGCTGCTGTTCGGCGGGATGCTCGTCCTGCTCGGTCTGGTCACCTGGTTCACCCCGAACCAGCACGTCATCACCGGATCGCTGGCCGGGTTCCTCGGCCTGGGCGCGCTCATCCTGTCGAACCTCGGCGGCCTACTGGTCGGCACCCTGCTGGCCCTGCTCGGCGGCGGCCTCGCCTTCGCCTGGCGGCCCGTCGCACGTCCGCCCCATCGGCGCTGACCCCTGGTCCCTCGTCCCTCCGACGACCCCACGAGCTCCCGGGGCGCGCGGGCTCCGGCCCACGCGTTCCCGGTCCCGTCCGGCAAGTCCCGTCTACCTACATCGGCGCGATTCCCCAGTACCGCTGGGCGTCGCTCGTGTGTGGCGCCCGGCCACCACACAAGGAGTCATCATGTCGGTTCCCCGACCGAGATCCCGCACCCGCTCCTGCCTCGCCGTGTCCGCCGCGGCCTCCGCCGGTGTCCTCAGTCTCACCCTGGGCGGCACCGCCCTGGCCGCGCAGGCCGCCTCCACCACCGTCGAGCCCGCCGGGGCCGCCTTCGAGGCGTCGATCTCCGGCAGCGCCGTCTTCACCGCCGGGAACGTCGTGATCACCTGCGACACCTCGTCGACCTCCCCCGGAGGCGGCAACAACCTGGTTCCCGACACCCCCGACAACCACAACCCCGCGGGTCCGGTCTCCGGCCCGATCAACTCCCCGGACTTCACGGACTGCTCCACCAACATCACGTTCGTGTCCGCCACCGTCGACGTGGTCGACCCGGTGTGGCAGATGTCGATGCAGCACGGTTCGCCGTCCGTGGGCACCATGGTGGTCCCGGCCGGGGGCATCGTGGTGACCACGAGCGGCCTGGCGTCGTGCACCGCCACGGTGAGCCCGAACGCCGACATCGGCATCGCGGGCACGTGGACCAACGGCGCTTCGGTCTCAACGCTGGAGTTCGACACCACCGCGCCGACCGTCGTCGAGGGCGGCTTCGGCTGCCCGACGGAGGTGACCGAGTCCGGCTTCACCGCCACCTACGCGGTCACCAACGCCGACGACCCGACGGCGCCGATCACCGTGACCGGCTGACCCCGACCAGCTGACGGGGACACGGGGCCGACCCATGTCCCCGGGGAGCCCGGCCCGCGCGGGCCGGGCTCCCGGAAGAGGGTCGAGGGGTCAGTTCTCGTCCTCCATGTCCTCCGTGTCCTCCATGGAGTCGGTGGAGTCCTCCATGCCGTCGTCCATGGCGTCCTCCTCCGTCATGTCGTCGTCCATGGAGTCGTCCATGTCCTCCTCTTCCATGCCCTCATCCATGGAGTCCTCATTCATGGAGTCCTCCTCCATGCCGTCATCGGTCCCCTCCTCCATCTCCTCGCTCTCCACGGCGGGCTCGTCGCCCGCCGTGTCGTTGCACGCGGCCAGGGAGAGGGCGGCGGTGGCGCTGATGGCTCCGGCCACGAGGAGGCGGCGCAGGGTGTTGCGTGCGGTCATGGTTGGCTCTTTCCTGTTCTGCCGTTGATCCGTCGTCCGTCCCGGAGCCCCGTCCACGGGCCCCCGGGAGGTCTTGTGTCCACGTCCGGGGGCCGACCGTCAGGTGACGGTCACCTCGATCGTGTGGTGGCCGGTCGCTCCGTCGGGGGCCACGGCGGCCCGCTCCGACGTCTGTGTCGCACCGCCCCTGTCGGTGGCACGCACGGAGATCCGGTGCTCCCCCGGTTCGGCGTCCCACTCGTGAACCCACTGGCGCCAGGTGTCGGCGGTGTCCTCCTCGGCCAACGTGGCCGCGCGCCACTCGCCGTCGTCCACTCGGACCTCCACCCGGTCGATCCCGGTGTGCTGTGCCCAGGCCACACCCGCGAGCATGGTCGTTCCGGCGGGCACCGTCGCGCGTTCGCGCGGCGTGTCGATCCGCGACTGTGTCTTGATCGGTCCCCGGGCCGACCACCCCCTCGGGACCCAGTAGGCGTCGAAGGCGTCGAAGGTGGTCAGCTCGATGTCGACGATCCATTTGCAGGCCGACACGTACCCATACAGGCCGGGCACCACCATGCGGGCGGGAAACCCGTGCTCGTGGGGGAGGGGCTGCCCGTTCATCCCGATCGCGATGAGGGCGTCGCGCCCGTCCATCACGTCGGCCACGGGCGTGCCGATGGTCATGCCGTCCTCGGAGCGTGACACGAGCTGGTCCGCCGGTCCGCCGTCCGCGGGTGGGCTCACACCCGCTTCCTCCAGGAGGGTGGCGAGCGGCACGCCGATCCAACGCGCGTTGCCCACGTACTCTCCACCGATCGGGTTGGAGACGCAGGCCAGGGTGATGTCGCGTTCGGTGAGGTCGTCCCGGGCGAGCAGGTCCGCGAAGGTGTACACCCGCTCGCGCGCGCCCAGTCCGTGGACCCGGAGCGACCAGGTGGAGGCGTCCACGCGCGGTATGGAGAGGGCGGTGTCGATCCGGTAGAACTCGTCGTTCGAGGTGAAGAAGGAGGCCAGCCCGTCGATCTCCAGGTCCGCGCCGTCAGGGACGGGGGCCGCCGGGAAGGCGGGCCGGGGGAGGGAGACGTCCTCTCGCGCGAGGCCGACGCCCGTGCTGGACGAGGCCAGCGTTCTGGCGACCGTCCCCGCGCCCGCCGAGGCGACAGCGGCGGCGCCCGCGAGCAGGGTGAACCTCCTGCGGTCGAATCCCCGGGGCTCCTCCGCGGCGGTTCGGGTCCCCTCCGGAGCGGGCTGGTGCTCGTCCGGGGCGGGCTGGTGCTCGTCCGGGGCGGGCTGGTGCTCGTCCGGGGCGGAGGGCACCGGTCGTGACGCCGCCCTGAGCAGCCAGACGAGGACTCCGCCGCAGGCGACCGCCCCGGCGAGTGTCGGGGGCGTNGCACCCCGCTCCCGGGACGGGTGAGGGCCGCGGCCAGACCGACCGCCCCGAACACCGCGATCCCCGCGAAGCCGATCCACCTCCGCCGGGCCGCGGCCGCGCCCAGCAGCGCCGCCGCGGCCGCCAGGATCATGCCCATACCGACGAACAGGGCGATCTTGTCGGCCGTCCCGAAGGTGTCGACCGCGAACTGCTTCACCGGCTGCGGGGTGAGATCGACGACGGCGTCGCCCACGGCCAGGAGCGGTGTCGACGCGGGCCTGGACAGCAGGGCGCCGACGACCTCGGCCGTCGCGAGCGCGGCACCGGTCGCGACCAGGCCGACGATCGCTCCCGGCAGGCGTCCGGTGGTGCGGGTGGTGTCGAACATGCCCTGGGTTCGGAACCGGTCCGGCCGGGGAGACGTGGAATAGGATCACGAAAAGGTAAACATGTCCCGATCGGGACGTCGCCCCGCCGCACTCCGCGCCGAATACCGGGAAACGGCAGGCGGGAGGACGGTGACCGTGGAACGGGTGAGAGACATCGGGATGGATGGCGCCGGCAGGCCCGGCGGGGGATCGGTGCCCTCGAACGACGAGCTGGCCGAGCTGGTCCGCAAGACGGCGGTGGGCGACCTCGCCGCGTTCGAGCGTGTCTACCGGGAACTGTGCGGACCGGTGTTCGGTGTGGTGCGCCGGGTCCTCCTGGACGAGGCCCAGTCCGAGGAGGTGGCCCAGGAGGTGTTCCTGGAGGTGTGGCGGCACTGTTCCCGTTTCGACCCCGCGCGCGGGAGCGCCCGTTCCTGGGTGCTGGTGATCGCGCACCGCAGGGCGGTCGACCGGGTGCGGTCGGAGGAGGCCGCGACGGAGCGCACAGCCGCGGCGGGCCGCCTGGAACCGGGGGCGACCCCGGCCGACGGCGTGGAGCAGCACGTCGAGACCAGTCTCGAACGGGAGAAGGTGCGGCGTTGTCTGCGCCGGCTCACCGAACTGCAGCGCGACGCCGTCCGGCTCACCTACTACACGGGCTACACGCAACGGGAGGCGGCCGACCTGCTCAAGGTCCCGTTGACCACGTTGAAGGGACGCCTGCGCGACGGTCTGATCCGACTCCGTGACTGCTTGGGGGTGGCCGCATGAGCGACGTGGACATCCACGGCCTGATCGCCGGATACGCGGTGGACGGTCTGGATCCGCAGGAGCGTGCCGCTGTGGAGCGGCACCTGCCCGAGTGCGACGACTGCCGACGCGACCTGGCGGAGTTCCGGGAGACGCTGGTCAGACTGGCTTACGCGGAGGCCGCCCAGCCGTCGGAGGAGTTGTGGACGCGGATCAGCGCCCAGGCGCGTCGGACGCGTCAGGCACCGCTCCCGCCCCTCCCGAAGGCGGACGGGGAGCGGGCGGCGGGGCACGGGCGTCCGGCCGACGGGGACGAGGGCGGGAACCACGGCGGGGACGGGAGCGCCGCCGAGGTGGTGCGCGGCCCGGCGCGCTGGTGGCGCAGGCAGTTGCCGTGGCTCGTGGCGGCGGCGTGCGCACTGGTCGCGGTGTCACTGGGGGTCACACTGCTGTCCGTGGGCCGCACCATGGAGGAGAGCCAGCGGCACCACGCCGAGGTCGAGGCCCTGCTCGCCGCGCCGGACACGCACATGCACGAGGGACCGCTGGGGGACGACGCCCGGGCCACGGCCTTCACCTCCTATGAGATGGACGCGCTCATGCTCGTCGTGGAGGGGCTGCCGGACGCGCCTCAGGGGATGGCCTACCAGATGTGGTACGTCGACGAGGACGGCATGCGGTCAGCCGGGATGCTCTCGCTGTCGTCGGACGGGCGCTACGCCGGGATGGCGCACGACATGGGCTCCCCCGTCCAGGTGGGGGTCTCCCTGGAACCGGAGGGAGGCATGCCCGAACCGAGCGAGCGGCCCATGAAGTTCGACCTCTGATCAGCTTCCGGGCGATCCGCGCCCGGAAGCCCCGCGAAGCACCCGCTGCTCTGTCCCGGAGTGACAAACCGGCCCGACCGGACACTCACTCCGGAACAAAGAAAAACCGGCGGCCCGTCGCCTACCGTCGCAGTACTCCGGGGAGTCGGGCGGCGAAGGCTCTCCGGTGAGGCGCGGACCGCTTCGCCCGTCCCTGATGACCCTTCGGAGACATCATGGCGTCCAACGCCGGAAGCCCGTCCGACACCTCACCCCTGCGACAGACCCTGAGCACGGTACGGGTCCTCGTCCGCTCCGGGGTGATCAGCCCCGGGCGGCCCGACCGGATCATCCGGCAGCTGCGCGCCCTGCGCACCTGGGGTGCGACGGTGGCCGGGGCCTACGCCGCCGCGAACGAACGTGTCCCCGACCGGGTGGCCGTGGTCGACGAACGGGGTGCGGCCACCTTCCGGGAGATGGACCTGCGTGGTCGCGCCCTCGCCCGCATGCTGCACCGCCGCCTGGGTGTGGGCGAGGGGTCGCGGGTGGGGGTGCTGTGCCGCAACCACAGCGCGTTCGTGCAGGCGATGATCGCCTGTGGTCGTCTGGGCGCCGACTCCGTCCTGCTGAACACGGGACTGTCCCCCGGGCAGTTGGCCGCCGCGTCGGTGACCAACGGGGTGTCGGTGCTCATCGTCGACGACGAGTTCGAGGACCGGTGCTCAAAGGTCCCCGGTGATGTTCCCCGTGTCCGGGCCTGGGGGGACGTCCCGGACGAGGGCCTCCAGGTTCCGTGGCGCGCCCAGGAGGGCGCGGAGGCCGATCCGGCGCCGCCGAGTCGCCCGGGGAGGCTGATCGTCCTGACCTCGGGGACGACGGGCACGCCGAAGGGCGCGCGCCGCCCGACGCCGCGGGGTCCGCGGGACGCGGCGTCCGTGCTGTCCCGGATCCCGCTGCACGCGTCGGACCGCGTCCTGGTCTCGGCGCCGTTCTTCCACACGTGGGGGTTGGCGGGTGTCCAGTTGGGGATGTCCCTGCGCAC
This sequence comes from Nocardiopsis lucentensis DSM 44048, assembly GCF_000341125.1. GTDB lineage: Bacteria > Actinomycetota > Actinomycetes > Streptosporangiales > Streptosporangiaceae > Nocardiopsis > Nocardiopsis lucentensis. The sequence goes on from NZ_ANBC01000786.1 coordinate 7,270, forward strand.
GACACTGGTCACGCGCCGCCGGTTCGACCCGGAGGACGCGTTGCGGGCCGTGGCCGAGGAACGCTGCACGGTGCTGGTCGCGGCCCCGGTGATGCTGCGGAGGATCATGGACCTGCCCGCGCGGGTACGGGCGAGGTACGACACCTCGTCGCTGCGCATCGTGGCGTGCAGCGGTTCCGCGCTGAGCCCCCGGCTGATCACGGAGTTCATGGACGAGTTCGGGGACGTCCTCTACAACCTGTACGGGTCGACCGAGGTGTCGTGGGCGACCATCGCGACCCCGGAGGACATGCGCAAGGCGCCGAGCACGGCGGGGCGGCCCCCGGTGGGCACACGGGTGGCGATCCTCGACGCGGAAGGTGAGGAGGTGCCACCGGGGACGGAGGGGTCGATCTTCGTCGGCAACGCGATGCTGTTCGACGGGTACACCAACGGTGCGAACAAGCGCAGTGCGCACGGGCTCATGGAGACCGGCGACCGGGGGCACATCGACGCCGAGGGACTGCTGCACGTCGCCGGGCGCGACGACGACATGATCATCTCGGGTGGGGAGAACGTCTTCCCCCGCCCCGTGGAGGAGTCGATCCTGACGCTGCCCTCGGTGCGCGAGGTGGCGGTGACGGGTGTGCCGGACGACGAGTTCGGCCACCGCTTCGCGGCGTTCGTCGTGCCGCGTGAGGGTGCGCGGGTGGACCCGAACGAGGTCCGACTGACCGTCCGCAGGGAGCTCGGCCGATTCTCCGTGCCGCGTGACGTGGTCCTGTTGGACGAGTTGCCGCGCAATCCCGCGGGCAAGGTGATGAAGCGGTACCTGCCGACGGACCTTCCCCAGCGGTGACGGCGTCCGCCGGTTCCGTCCGGTGCTCGGCTTCCGGCGGCCCGCGGGCCGCCGGAGGGCCTTCGGGCTCGTGAGCCGGCCGAGCGCGGGTCCGCCCGCCCGGGGCGATACCTTCGAGGCACCCTAAGACCTCGTGCGCGAGGACATCGAAAACTTTGACATCGCCCACGCGGTAACTACCATGTGTTCGGTGTCGGACCGAACCCCTGCCCCTGAGGGCGGTTCCCCCCTGCCCCCCGTCGACGAGCAGATGTGCTTCGCGCTGTACACCGCCGCGCGGGCCGTCACCAACCTCTACCGGCCCTTCCTGGATCCGCTGGGGCTGACCTACCCCCAGTACCTGGTGATGATGCTGCTGTGGGAGCGGGGAGACTGCTCCGTCAAGGAGATCGGTTCCGTCCTGCAACTCGACTACGGCACCCTCACCCCGATGCTCAAGCGTCTGGAGACACGGGGCCTCCTCCACCGCGGCCGCGATCCCGAGGACGAGCGGACCGTCCGCGTCACCGCCACCGACAAGGGGCGGGGGCTGCGCGACCGGGCCGAGGGCATCCCCGAGGCGATCGGCCGGGCCATCGCGCTCCCCGAGGGCGAGTTCGAGTCCACGCGCCTGTCCCTGGGGCGCCTGAGGAGCAACGTGCTCGACCACGGCGTGCCCCCCTCCGAGTCACACCCCTGAAATCCCCGTCACCGTGTCCACTATCGGGGGATGGCGACGGACACGGTCGACGGCGAGGGCGGGCACCACGGGGGTCGTGCCCGCCTGCTCCGTGTGTGGGCGGGCCGTCGTGCCCGCCCACACACGTGTCAGCGCCCTCCGCCGGAGCACGGTGTCCACCGGAACCCCGTAACGGGGCGGGGCGACTGCGTTACCTTGGTGACATGTCGATCTGGGCGTCGGACAACCGCAGCGGACAGGTCCGCGAGGCCCTCACCATGCTCCTGTCCCAGGGGGTGATCGACGACTTCCGCATCCGCCCCGAGGACGAGTTCCCCTTCCGGGTGCAGATCTCCGCCGGCGTCGTACCGATGACCGAGCACCAGGCGGCGCACTTCGCGCTGGGCGCCACGGTCGCCCACTTCGGCCGCCTGGCCAGGGGTGAGAGCCCGCTCTGAGGGGGTCAGCCGACCGGGTCGCCGATGCCCCAGAACGCGACCGTGTGACCGGTCGAGCAGACGGTGTCGAGGAAGTAGGCGCCCGCGCTCCCGCACCCGGTGGAGGGCTCGACGGGAACGCCGTGCCCCATACCCGACACCGTGTACCGGGCGACGGCCGCCGTCGTCGGTCCGCCTCCGTGGTAGGCCGCCGTGGTGGAACCGCCGATCGTCTCGGTGCTGTCGGGTTCACCGGACACGCCCGCGACGTTCGTCCACTGCGCGACGCTCGCGTCCGCGTTGGCGGGAACGACCGTGTAATCGGCGGTGCCGTGCCAGACGGCGACGCGCGGCCACGGTCCCGTCCAGTCGGGATACTTGGCGCGCACCTGGTCGCCCCACTGTCCGGGGGTCCGGGTCACACCCGGGTTCATGCAGGTGAACGCGTCGAGCATGCCGTCGGCGCACCCCACGGGCACACCGGCGACGACCGACCCCCCGGCGAAGACGTCGGGGTAGGCGGCGAGCAGCTCACCGGCCATCGCGCCGCCGGCGGAGAGACCGGACACGTACACCCGGTCGGCGTCGAGCCCGTACTCGGCCACGGCGTACCCGACCATGGAGCGTACGGAGGCGGCCTCGCCGGACCCTCTGGCCACGTCGCCGGGAGAGAACCAGTTGAAGCAGCGGCTGAAGTTGTTCAGGTAGTTCTGCTGGGCGTAGACGAGGGCGAAGCCGGAAGCGTCGGCGTGCTCGGCCCAGCCGGAGTGGGCGTGGTAGGCGGCCGCGTCCTGGCCGCAGCCGTGCAGGAGGACGACCAGGGGTGCGTCGTCGGGGAGACCGTCGGGCACGTACGCGTACATGCCGAGGTTTCCGGGATCGGCGCCGAAGGAGGGCACCGGGGTCAGTGTCGCGGCCTCGGCACGCGGTGCGGTGGCGAGGAGGACGGTCGCGGCGGCGGCGACCAGGGCCAGCAGCGCCGCGACGGACGTTCGGAGGGTCGGGGCCGTCCGAACGGCCCTGGGGGAGTTCATGGGAACCTCCGGGTTCGACGGTGGGGGTCGGGTTCGGCCGAACCGTCGCACGGAGCCTAACCCGGACTGTGACCCAGTCGACATGTCGATGAGACCCTGATCACAGACGCTCGCGCCGTAGGAACTCCACAGTCCCCCTGAAGGCATGTCAATCCACCACACATCCTCGGTGGCGCGTGTGTACCCGAACTCCATCCCGTGTTCGGCCCGCCCGACCTACGTTGCTGGCATGACGATGCACGAGTCCCCGTCGGGCACGGTCGAGCAGGCGCCCGGCACCCCCGCCCCGACCACCGCCGCCCACACCGCCCGGGTCGACCTGACCGGCAGGACCGCGCTGGTGACCGGTGCCGCCAGCGGCATCGGCCGCGCCTGCGCGCTGCGGCTCTCCGCCTCGGGTGCCGCCGTCCGGATGGCGGACCTGGACGGTCGGGCCCTCGCGGAGCTGGCCGACCAGGGCGTCGGCGAACCCGTCGAGATCGACCTCACCGACCTGGACGCCGCCGAGGAGGCCGGGCGCGGCGCCGACATCGTCGTGAACAACGCGGGGGTCCAGACGGTCGCCCCCGTCCAGGACTTCCCACCGGAGCGTTTCTCGTTCATCCTTCGACTCATGGTCGAGTCGCCGTTCCGCGTCGTGCGCGGTGCCCTCCCGCACATGTACGAGCGGGGCTGGGGCCGCGTCGTGAACATCTCCTCGGTGCACGGGCTGCGCGCCTCGGCCTACAAGTCGGCCTACGTGACCGCCAAGCACGGGTTGGAGGGGTTCTCCAAGGTGGTGGCCCTGGAGGGCGCTGAGCACGGCGTGACCTCCAACTGTGTGAACCCCGGCTACGTGCGCACCCCCCTGGTGGAGCGGCAGATCGCCGAACAGGCGGCGGCGCACGGCATCCCGGAGGAGCGGGTGGCCGCGGAGGTCCTGTTGGCCCGGAGTCCGGTGAAGCGGCTGATCGAACCGGCCGAGGTCGCCGAACTCGTCGTCTACCTGTGCGGTGACGACGCGTCGTTCGTCAACGGCGCGTCGCTGGCCGTCGACGGAGCATGGAGCGCGAGCTGAACACCATCCCCACGTCCGAGGACGGCGCGTCCCCGGACGACCTCCCGGACGAGCACCCCGACCACGCGTCCGCCGACGGCCCGGCGGGCCCGGTGGACCAGGCGCCCTTCCTGGACCTCCTCCTGCGGGACGCGCCGACCGTCGAGTACGAGCGGCCGGTGCTGCGCGCCCGCGCGGAGGGCGCCGACCCGGCCGTCGTGGCCGCCCTGGAGAGCGCGAAGCTGACGGCGCTGCGCGTCCGTTCGGTCATGCGCGACCGGCAGCGCCGCGAGTCCGAGCTGAGCGCCCTGTTCGAGACGGCCAACGACCTGGCGGGGATGCGCAGCCTGGACCAGGTCCTCCAGGCGATCGTGGAGCGGGCCCGGCACCTGCTCGGCACGGATGTCGCGTACCTGACCCTGAGCGACCCGGAGGCCGGCGGCACGTACATGCGGGTGACGTCGGGGTCGGTGTCGGCGTCCTTCCAGCAGCTGCGGCTCGGCGCGGGCAAGGGTCTGGGCGGCCTGGTGGCCAAGACCGCGCTGCCCTACGTCACGGCGAACTACTTCACCGACCCGCGGTTCACCCACGCGGAGAACATCGACCACGCGGTGCGCGAGGAGGGCCTGGTGGCCATTCTGGGCGTACCGCTGAAGATGAACGGCCGCGACGTGGGGGTGCTGTTCGCGGCCAACCGGCGTGAACGGCCGTTCGCGCACTCGGAGGTGGCGCTGCTGGCATCGCTGGCCACGCACGCGGCGATCGCGATCGACAGCGCCAACCTCATCGACGACACCCGCCGCGCCCTGGACGAGCTGCACACGGTGAATGAGCGGCTCCAGCGACACACCGCGTCCGTGGAGCGGTCGGCGGCGGCGCACGACCGGCTGACCGACCTCGTGCTGCGCGGCGGCGGGGTGCGCGAGGTGGCGGCGGCGATCGCGGAGGTGCTGGGGGGTTCGGTGCTCATCCACGACACGACCTCGGACGCGTCGGTGACCGCCACCCCCGAGGGCGTGGTCGGCGAGGCCGAACCGGGTGGTGACCCGTCACACGACGCCGACCTCGCCGAGGCGGTGCTCTCGTCGCTGGCCAA
>NZ_ANBC01000787.1 GCF_000341125.1 Nocardiopsis lucentensis DSM 44048
CGGGTGAGGCCGGCGCGCCGGACGGTCGGACGTGGGTGGCCGCGGCGGCGGCCGGGAGCGAACCGCTGGGCACGCTCGTGCTGCACGGTGTCGTCCTGGACGACACCGACCAGCGAATCCTGGAGCGCGCGGCGATGGTGACCGCCCTGCTCCTGCTCATCCGCCGATCGGTGAGCGAGACCGAGCACCGGGTCCGCGGCGACCTGCTCAACGAACTGCTGGAGGTCCGCGCGCGCGAACCGGGGTCGCTGCGCCAGCGCGCCGCGCTGCTCCGCGCCGACCTGGACGCGCCGCACGTGCTGGTGGTGGCGGAGGCGCCCGGCGCCGATCCGGGCCGGGTGCGGTCGGCGGCGACCCACGTCGCGGAGACCACCGGAGGGCTGACCGGTCAGAGGTCCGGTCGGATGGTGCTGGCGCTGCCCGGGACCGACCCCGCCGAGGCGGGCCGCCGGGTGGTCGCGGAG
>NZ_ANBC01000788.1 GCF_000341125.1 Nocardiopsis lucentensis DSM 44048
GGAGACGTTCCGGGACGCGTTCACCGAGGCGACGCGCTGTCTGCAGACCCTGCGGGCACTGGGCCGCGAGGGGGACGCGGCCACCGCCGACGACCTGGGCTTCTCCGGTCTGCTGCTGAGCCAGGACCGGGACGTGCCGGGGTTCGTCACGGCGGCCCTCGGCCCGCTGCTCGAGTACGACGCCAGGCGAGGAACGCTGCTCGTGGAGACGCTGCGTGCCTACTTCGCGGCCGGGGGCAACCTGTCCCGCGCCAAGGACGACCTGCACATCCACGTCAACACCGTGGCGCAGCGCCTGGAGCGGGTCGGTCAGCTGATCGGGGCGGACTGGCAGCGCCCCGACCGCGCGCTCGAACTACAGCTCGCCCTGCACCTGCACGGTCTGCTCGACCAGGGAGTGGATCTCCTGGGCGAGCAGAACGGCGGTTGAGGAGAACATCGGGCTGTAGTGGTTGTCGTCGGGCAGCTCCAGGAGGGCGAGGTCGTCGGGGAGCCCGGCCAGACGTTCGGGCGTGTACAGGCCGGGGCTCTCGTCGAGCAGACCGCGCGCCGCCCAGGCCAGGCGGGCGGGGCGGGACAGACGGTGGACCGCGCCCAGCGTCTCGGGGTCGGTGAGGACCTGGGCGCCGTCGACCCGGGCGGCCTCCTCCGAGCAGGCCGAGCGCAGCTCGGGCGGGGTACCGGTGAGGTCGCGCGTGACGTAGTGGTCCACCCAGGTGTTCCACCGTCCGGCCATGGCGGGGTGTCCCCGCCAGAAGTCCCGGTAGGCGTCGGCGCTGGTGAACGACATGCGGAGCCGGGTCATGGCGGGGCCGAGCACGTCCTCGATGTCGACCCCGGGCGGCACGGGGAGCCCGTGGCCGCCGTCGATGAGGAGCAGGCCGGTGACCCGGTCGGGGTGGCGGACGGCGGCCAAGCACGCCACGAAGGCGCCCATGGAGTGGCCGACGAGGACGGTGCGGTCCACATCGTGGGCGTCGAGGACGGCGATGACGTCGTCGACGTGGGCGCCCAGCCCGAAGGGCCCGGGCAGGTGACCGCTGCGACCGCGACCGCGCAGGTCGGGGGCGATCAAGGGCGGTCCGCCCAGCCGCTCCAGCTCGACGGCCAGGCGGGCCAGGGCGTACCCGTTGGCGGTGATGCCGTGGATGCCCAGGACCGGGGTCCCGGGTCCCGTGCCCCAGCGGGTGACGGCGAGGTCGCCGCCTGGCACGGGGACGGTGGACGCGTTCCCGTCGGTCCAGGTGGCTTCCGGGCCGCGTTCCGTCTCGGTCATGCTGCCTCCTTCGTGTGCGCGGGGCCCCGGCGGTCCCGCAGTGCCGACGTGATCCTTCCCGGGAGCGCGACGACGCCACCGGGGAAGAAGAAGACCATCAGGACGAACAGGGCGCCGAGGACGAACAGGGGCTGCGCGAGCGGGGCGGCGATCCACGCGGGGAGGGCGGCGAAGGCGTCGGATCCGCCGAGCTGGAGGAGCCGGTGGTCGGCGTAGGTGTACAGGGCCGCCCCCACCAGCGGCCCCCAGCGTGTGCCCGCGCCGCCCAGGGCCACCATCACCAGCAGGGTGAGGGTGAACTCGGCGGTGGTGACGACGGGGGTGACACCCCCGGCGACCAGCAGGTAGACGACGCCGCCCAGGGAGGCCAGCCCTCCGCTGACGGTGAACGCCGCCAGTTTGTAGGGGTAGGGGTTGACGCCCAGCACCGCGACGCGCTGCTCGTTGGCCCGGATCCCCCGCCAGACCCGGCCGACCGGGGAGGCGTCCAGCCACCACACCACCGCGAGGCTGACCGCGACGTAGGCGACGGCGACCCAGTACAGGTTGACCGTGTCGACCACGCCCACGAGCGCGTCGGGAACGTGGTCGGTGTCGAGGGAGAGGCCCTCCTCACCGCCGGTGACCCGTCCGGGGTCGCGGGCGACGAGGATCGATCCGGCCTGGGCGAAGGCGAGCGTCACCATGGCCAGGGCGATCCCGTTGACCCGCAGCGAGACCGCGCCGAGGGCGAGGGACATCAGGGTGCCGCCGAGCACCGAGAGGAGGGCCGCCCACACGAGAGGCAGATCCAGCACGGACATGAGCAGCGCGGCGGCGTAGGCGCCGCAGGCGAAGTAGAGGGCGTGCCCGAAGGAGAGCAGCCCCACGCGTCCGTAGAGCAGGTCGTAGCTGGTGGCCAGGCCGCCGAAGACCAGGCAGGTGGCGAGCAGGTGCAGGGCCGGGGGACCGTTCAGCGCGCCCTCGAACAGCCCGGGCAGGCTCAGCGTCGAGAACGGCAGTGTCAGCGCCACCGCGAGCACGGCGGCCGGGACCGCCCAGCCCGGCACGCGCCGACGCGCGCGGGCGTCGGAGCTCTGGGAGCCGGGTTCGGCGGGACCGGGCTTCGGGGCCTTCGCCGTCACGTCGGTCTCGGTCATCACGCCACCCTCTCCGCGGACTTCCTGGCGGCCAGTCCGCCCTGCCGGGTGAGCAGCACCAGGGCGAGGAGGACGACCACGGCGATGTCGCCCAGACCGGCGACGGTGTAGTAGTTGGCGAACTGTTGGACGAGGCCGACGGCCAGTGAGGCCACCGCGCACCCGGTGAGCGAGGTGGTCCCGCCGATCACGACGACGATGAACGCGAAGATCAGCAGGGACAGACCCTGGGTCGGGGTGACCACGCCGAAGTAGAGGCCGCCGAGCGCCCCCGCCAGCGCGGCGGCGGCGCCGCCGATCGCGAACACCAGGGTGAACGCCTTGCGGACGTCGATGCCCAGGGCGGTGACCATCGCCCGGTCCTGGACGCCCGCGCGGACGATGAGGCCGTAGCGGGTGCGGGCGTTGAACAGCCAGAGCGCGGTGAACAAGGCGACGGCGGCGAGGATCAGCAGGAAGCGGTCCCGGGGGACGTTCACACCGAGCACGCCGACGGTGCCGGACACCAGGTCGGGGCGCGGGAAGGGGAGCGGGTCGGCGCCCCAGACGGCTTGGAGCAGCGCGGGCACGGCCAGGCTGAGACCGACCGTGGCGAGGATCTGCTCGCGGTGCCGCCCGTACAGCGGGCGGATGACGCAGAGTTCGACGAGGGTGGCGGCGAGCGTGCCCGCGGCGACCCCGAAGGCCACGGCGAGCAGGAAGCCGAACCCGTCCGGCCCCGCGCCCGGCAGGTACTCGCTCGCCCACCAGGTGCCGTAGGCGCCGATGGCGAGGAACGCGCCGTGCGCGAAGTTGAGCACGTCCATCAGGCCGAAGATCAGCGACAGGCCCGAGGCGATGAGGAAGTACAGGGCGCCCAGGCCCAGGCCCGTGAGGGTGAGGAGGACGATGGTGCTCACGTGTGCCTCCCTGTGGTGTTCCCGGCCGGGGCGGAGCGCCCCACACCGAGCAGTGAGCGGACGCGGTCGGGGTCGTCGAGGAGGTCGGTGGCCGGTCCGGTGTGGATGACGCGGCCCGCGTCCAGGACGACCGCCCGATCGGCGACGCGGCGGACGAGCGGCAGGTTCTGCTCGACGAGCAGGACCGGCACCCGTTCGGCCGCGCGGGCGACCGCGTCGGCGACCTCCGCGACGATCCTGGGCGCGAGGCCCTTGGTGGGCTCGTCCACGACGAGCAGGGCGTTGTCGTTGAGCAGGGCGCGGCCGATGGCGAGCATCTGCTGCTGGCCGCCGGACAGGGTGCCCGCCGGTTGGGCGGCGCGCTCGCGCAGTTCGGGGAAGAGTTCGTGGACGAGGCCGTAGCGGGGCCGTCCGGTCCGGCGCTCGGCCAGTCGCAGGTTCTCCGCGACGGTGAGCGCGGAGAAGACGCCGCGGTCCTCGGGGACGTAGCCGATGCCGCGCGCGACGATCGCGTGCGTGGGCAGCGCGGTGGTGTCGGCGCCGTCGAACCGTACCCGGCCGGTGCGCGGCACCAGGCCGAGCAGGGCCTTGACCGTCGTGGTCTTGCCGACGCCGTTGCGGCCGAGGAGGGCGGTGACGCCCCGGCGCGGCATCGTGAAGGACACCCCCTGGAGGATGTGCGATCCCTCGATCCACACGTGCAGGTCGGCCGCCTCCAGGAGCGGCTCGGCGCCGGTCACGCCGCGTCCCCGAGGTAGGCGGCCTGGACGCGGGGGTCGGACATGGCCGAGTCGGGGTCGGTGTGGGCGAGCAGGGCGCCGTGGTGCAGGACGGCCAGTCGGTCGGCCATGTCGAGAAGGACCTCCATGTGGTGTTCGACCATGAGGACCGAGCGGCCCCGTTCGCGGTGCACGTCACGGATGACGGCGGTGAGCTCGCCGACCTCGCCGGCGCTGACCCCGGCCATGGGCTCGTCCAGGAGGATGAGCCGGGGGCCGCGCGCGAGCAGGAGGGCGAGTTCGAGCTTGCGTTTGTCCCCGTGGGAGAGCTCTCCGGCCAGGGCGTCCACGCGGTGGGAGAGGCGGACCAGGTCCAGGACGTCGACGGTCTCGGGGCCGCCGTCGGGGGCGG
>NZ_ANBC01000789.1 GCF_000341125.1 Nocardiopsis lucentensis DSM 44048
GAGGTCGGCGAAGACGCTGGAGGTCTGGAAGGTGCGGCCCATGCCCAGGCGGGCGCGGCGGTGCGGTGCGTGTCGGGTCACGTCGGCGCCGGAGAGGCGGATGGTGCCGCCAGTGGGCTTGGTGAGCCCGGAGACCAGGTTGAACAGTGAGGTCTTCCCGGCGCCGTTGGGGCCGATCAGCGCGACGAACTCGCCCTCGCGGACGTCCATGGTGACGTGGTCGACGATGACGGCGCCGCCGACCGACCAGCTGACGTCCTCCAGGGCGAGGACGGGGGAGGGGACGGCGGGTGCGTCCGGCGCCGTCCCCGGCTCGGTGGGGTGGTCGGTCCCGGCGGTCGCGCCGGGGCCTGTGGGTTCAGCGGGTTCGGCAGTCATGGGTGAGGCACCGTTTCTCGGAGCGGTTGTCCGGGGGGTTCGCCGTTCGGGCGCCGCCGGGGTTCTTCACGTGGGTATGGCGCCGCAGGCGTCCGTCGAGGGTGGCGGGCGGGCGAGTCGAGCCGCGTGGCGAGGAACGAGCGACAGGCGAGGACGAGGATGAAGAATCCCTGCCTTCGGGGTGCCCGAACACGGTCCGAAGCGAAGCGGAGGACCCAAAAAACACTGCCTAGCCCGCCATCCCGGGCTCGACATCGGCGGCGGGGATCTCCGCGATGAGCTCGGGCCGCGCGTCCTCGCCCTCGCCGACCATCCGGACCTGGTACATGGGCTGGATGAGGGCGTGGTCGTCGGCACGCACGTGGAGCTCGCCCTTGACGCCGTCGAAGGTCCACCCCTCCAGGGCGTCGATCCGCTCCTGGGTGTCAGTTCCGGAGGAGGCGGCGTGCACGACCATCTGCGCGGCGGTGAAGCCGTCCGGGGTGAAGAGGTCGACCTCGCCGCCCGCCGCCTCGACGGTGCCGTGCATGATCTCGGCGACCTCGGTCTCCGCGGCCCCGTCGAAGTAGTGGGCGAGGAAGGAGATGCGGTCGCCCGCCTCGCCGAAGACGGGGTAGGACGGCTTGATGTCGAGTCCGGTGACGACCTCGGTGGAGTCGAGGACTCCCTGCTGGTCGAGGGCCTGCCACATGGCGGAGGCGGTCTCGCCCGCCCAGGCGACGAAGACCAGGTCCGGTTCGGCCTGGTTGACCTGCTCTGCGAAGGGGGTCAGATCGGTGCTGTCCGGCGGCGCGAGGACGCTGTCGACGGTGGCGCCCTCGGCTTCCAGGACCTCGGTGACGGTGGAGACGTTGGCCTGACCGAAGGCGTTCTGCTGGGCCAGCACGACCACGTTCGCACCGTCGGGGTCGTCGATGAAGGTGCTCGCGGTGAGGATGTCCTGGTAGGTCTGGCGGCCGGAGCGGAAAGTGTGGTCGTTGATTCCGGTGATGGCGTCGGTCGCGGCCGGCCCGGAGACGAAGAGCACGTCGTTCTGTTCGGCGAGCGGGGCGATCTGGACGGCGATACCGGAGGAGACGGACCCGGCGATGATGTCGTGCCCGGTGCCGATGAGCTCCCGCGCGGCGGAGACACCCGTGGCGGGGTCTCCGGCGTCGTCCATGAACTCGACCTCGACGGTGCGCCCGCCGATCTCCATGGTGCCGTTGGTGGCGTGGTCGATCCCGGCCTCGAAGCCCTGGCGGTACTGCTCCCCGTAACTGGCGAGGGGGCCGGTGGACGAGTAGACGATCCCGACGCGGAGGGGGCCGTCCTCCCCGCCTCCGGCGGTCTCGCCCGGGGTGCCGCAGGCGGTCGCGGCCAGGAGCACGGCGGTCGCGGCGATCACGGGGGTCTTGCGCATGGAACTCCTCCAGTCGGCACCCGCCTGCCCGACGTACCCGCCCGACCTGGGGGGATGGGGTGCCAACCCGAAGGTAGAGCCACGGTGATCCGATTCACATGTGGCGATGGGACACATTCGGCCGGGAACCGGTGTCGTGGGACGCCAGGGGGAGACCGGCGCTGGCGCTAGGAGTTGCCGTTCCCGTTGCCGTTCCCGTTGCCGCGCCCGGGGTTGTCCCTGCCGGGGCCGGGGCCGCCCCCGGAACCGTCACCCGAGTCGGTGTCGGGGACGGACTCGGAGTCGGCCGTGTCGTCCTCCTCGGACCCGGTGCCTGAGGACTCCTCCTCGGCGGGGCCGGTGGACACGGTGAGCGTCACGACGCCGTCCTCGGGGGCGGGTTCCCCGGTCGAGGTGTCCTGCTCGACGACCGTTCCGGCGGGCTCCGTGTCGCTGGGCTCCTCGACGATCCGTGCCTCCAGTCCGAGCTCCTCCAGTGCGGCGACCGCCTCAGCCCGGTCCATGCCGATCAGGTAGGGGACGACCGCGGGTGCGTCGGCCGACGGGGACGGGGACGGCTCCGGGTCCTCCTCCGACGTGGACTGGGCGGGGGAGGGCGGCGCGGAGGCCCCCGTTCCCGGCTCGTCGTCGGTATCCGGCACAAGTGCCCAGACCACAGCCGCGGCCAGGAGCGTCACGAGTGCCCCCGCGGCGATCAGGACCGGGAGGCGGCGCCACGGCGGCACGCCCTCCTCCGCCGGCCCGATTCCCGGGTCCGCCGGGACGTGACCCGGGACGTGACCCGGGGCGGGCGCGGGAGCGGCGAAGGGGACGGTCTCCGGATCCTCCTCGCGCACGGCGGGCGCCGCGGTCTCCGGAACGGCGGCCGGGGCGGCTCCGGGCGTGGCGCCCAGCACCTGCTCGACCAGGGCGAGGAACTGTCCCGCGTCCCTGGGGCGGTAGCGGGGGTTGGGATCGGTGGCGCCCGCGACCAGCATGTCCAGGTCGGGCGGCGCACCGGGGACGACCGAGGACGGACGCAGCGGACGATCGTCCTGTGCCGTGCTCACGTTGGTCATCAGGGCGTACAGCAGGACCCCGGCGGCGTACACGTCCGACCGGGTGTCGGCGACGGCCTCGCCCGGGACCCCCGGCAGCCCCGGGAGGCACGTGACACGGACGTTGCCGGCGTCGTCCAGGATCACCCGGTCCGTGTTCAGGGAGCCGTGGACGAGGCCCGCCCCGTGGAGCGCGCGGAGCGCGGAGAGCGCGTCCGCGACGACGGACAGCGCGTTTTGGGGGTCGTATCCGGCGCGGGGCCCGTATCCGGCGAGCACCTCGGCGACGGACACCCCCTCGACGCGCTCGGTGACGGCGTAGACGTGTTCTCCGTCGCGCCCCTGGCCGAGGACCCTGGCCAGGCCGGGGTGGGACACCGCGGCGAGCGCTTCGGCCCTGGCCAGGAACGCCTGCTCGGCGGCCGGGTCGGCGGCGAGTCGCGGGTGCAGGAGGCTGACGGTCACGGCCCGGTCCTCGGCCAGATCCCGCGCCTCGTGGGTGCTTCCCGCCGCGTCGGCGTCCAGGATCGGACCGAGTGCGAAACGTTCGTGCAGCACGGTGCCGGTGAGGAAGTCGGGGGATGGGGTCACGAGGGGATTCTATGCGGACGAAGATCCATCAAGCATGTTTCACCAGGCCGAATGTGGACACAGCCAACGCACTAGGCTCAGGATCGAACACCCCCTGTCACCCCCTGCGAGGCCACCGTGTCCCTTCCCCTCCCCGGAACCGCCGACGACCGTGCCGTCGGTGTCCTGCTGGGCGCCGCCTGTGGTGACGCCCTGGGCGTTCCCTACGAGTTCGGGCCGCCGCTGCCCGCCGACCGCGTCCCGGAGATGGTCGGCGGCGGGCTCGGCCCCTACGCACCGGGTGAGTACTCCGACGACACCCAGATGGCGGTCTGCGTCGCGGAGAGCCTGCGCGACCACGACGACCCCCTCGCTCCGGAGGCGCTGGCCGCGACCGCGCGGGCGTTCCTGAGGTGGCGGGCCGAGGGCGCCACCGACATCGGCAACCAGACAGCTCGGGTCCTGGGCGGGGCCGAACACGCCTGGCGGTCCGACGACGTCGCCCGGGTGATGACGGAGGGCGCGGCGGAGCTGCACGCGTCGGGCGTCCGCAGCGCCGGGAACGGCTCCCTCATGCGCACGGGCCCGCTCGCCCTGGCCTACCTCGACGATCCCTGGGGCCTGGCCGCGGCGGCGCGCCGGTACAGCGACCTCACCCACGGCGACCCACTGGCGGGGGAGGCCTGCGTCCTGTGGTGCGAGGGGGTGCGCCACGCGGTGGTCGACGGCGATCTGGCGGGCGTCCGTGCGGGCCTGAACCTGCTTCCGGAGGACCGGCGCGACGCATGGTCGGGGTGGTTGGGCGAGGCCGAGGAGCGGCCGCCGCACGCGTTCGGCGACAACGGGTTCGTCGTCCGCGCCCTCCAGGCCGCGTGGTCGGCGATCACCCACGAACCGGACGGGTTCACGGGCGCTCTGCGAGCGGCGGTCCGGGCCGGGAACGACACCGACACCGTGGCGGCGATCGCCGGTGCGCTGCTCGGCGCCCGGTGGGGCGCCGGGGAGATCCCCGGGGAATACGTGTCCGCCGTGCACGGGTGGCCTGGATACCGGGCCGAGGGGTTGGCCGGACTGGCGTTGGCGGTCACCCGTCGGCACGGCTGATCCTCGCGGACCGGGATGCGAAATCATGGCTGCGAACCCGACACACACCCCCGAGGAGTGACCATGCTCGGCCGCATCGACTGGACGACGCCCGACGACCACCCGGACCTGCTGGCCGCACCGGTGCGTGCGGTGACGAAGGGTCTGGCGGAGGAGGTCCGGGTGGCCGCCATCGACCCCGACCTGGCGGACACCGCGGCGTTCTGTGAGCGTTACGGGGTGCCGCTGGAGGCGAGCGCCAACTGCGTCGTGCTGGCGGCCAAGCGCGGCGGTGAGGTGACGTACGCGGCGTGCGTGGTGCTCGCGACCCAGCGCGCCGACGTCAACGGAGCGATCCGCCGCCACCTGGGCGCCCGCAAGATCTCCTTCGCCCCGATGGACGAGGCCACCGGGCTGACCGGCATGGAGTACGGCGGCATCACCCCGTTCGGTCTGCCGGACGGGTGGCCGCTGCTCGTGGACGAGGCCGTCGCCGACACACCGCACGTGGTGGTGGGGAGTGGGCTTCGCCGGTCCAAACTGCTGGTGCCGGGAGCGCTGCTGGGAGAACTGCCGGGCGTGCGTGTCATGCCGCTGACCAGGTGACCTCCTCTCACCCGAACCCGGAACCCGGAACCCGGATCGGGAAGTCGATATGTCGACAAAATGACACATCGTTTGGGCGCTTCGCTCCCGGTTTGATGACACGGGCGAGATGTCCGAAACCCTGGGGCGAACCGGGTTCGGACATCATCCGACCAGGGACTATTTACTGAACGATCGGTCTGTAATACTGTGCCGAGAGACGCACAGCCCGAGGAGAGGACCGTCAGGTGTCCCACACACTGGAGAGCTACGCACTGGGATCGTGGTTCACCCCCGAGGACGAGGGCGCGCCGCTGGCCGACGCGAACACAGGGGAGACCGTCGCCCGGATCTCGGCCAACGGACCCGACGTCGCCGCGATGATCGACTACGCGCGCCGCGTGGGCGGGCCCGCCCTGCGCGCGCTCACGTTCCACCAGCGCGCGCTCATCCTCAAGGAACTCGCCACCTACCTCACCGGGCACAAGGACGAGTTCTACGCCCTGTCCCACCGCACCGGGGCCACGAGGCGCGACACGATGGTCGACGTCGACGGCGGTTTCGGCACGCTCTTCAGCTTCTCCAGCAAGGGGCGGCGCGAGCTGCCCAACTCGACGGTCGTCCTCGACGGGCCCCTGGAGCCGCTGGGCCGGAAGGGCACCTTCGTCGGCCAGCACGTCTACACCTCCCGCCCGGGCGTGGCCGTGCAGATCAACGCCTTCAACTTCCCCGTCTGGGGCATGTTGGAGAAGCTCGCGCCGGCCTTCCTCGCCGGGATGCCCAGCATCGTCAAACCAGCGGGCCAGACGTCCTACCTGACCGAGGCGGTCGTACGGCGCATGGTCGAGTCCGGGCTTCTGCCGGAGGGTTCCCTCCAGCTCCTCGTGGGCACGCACCGGGGGCTGCTCGACAACCTCGGCCCGCAGGACATCGTCGGCTTCACCGGTTCCGCCGCGACCGGCGCCCTGCTGCGCGAACATCCGAACGTCGTGCGCGGCGGAGTCCAGCTCAACGTCGAGGCCGACTCGCTGAACTGCTCGATCCTCGGCCCGGACGTCCGCGTGGAGGACCCCGAGTTCGACCTGTTCGTCAAGCAGGTCGTCACGGAGATGACGGTCAAGGCGGGGCAGAAGTGCACCGCCATCCGCCGGGTGATCGTCCCCGAACCGATGGCCGACGCCGTCACCGAGGCCATCTCCGACCGCCTGTCCGCGGTGGTGGTCGGCGCCGCTGACCGCGAGGACGTGCGCATGGGTCCGCTGGCCACGCTCGACCAGCGCGCCGAGGTGCGCAAGGCGGTCAAGGCACTCCTCGCCTCCGCCGACGTCGTCCACGGCGACCCGGACGAGGTGGAGGTCGTGGGCGCGGACGCCGAGGCGGGCGCGTTCATGTCGCCGATCCTGCTGCGTGCCCGGCCCGACGCCGGCGAGCCGCACGAGGTGGAGGCGTTCGGCCCCGTCAGCACCGTGATCACCTACGACGGGGTGGCCCAGGCGGTGGAGCTGGCCGCGCGCGGCACCGGAAGCCTGGTCGGTTCGGTCGTCACACACGACCCCGACGTGGCACGGGAGATCGTGCTCGGGCTGGCCCCGTGGCACGGGCGGATCCTCGTCCTCGACCGCGACGACGCCAAGGAGTCCACCGGGCACGGCTCTCCGCTGCCGATGCTGGTGCACGGCGGCCCGGGCCGCGCGGGCGGTGGCGAGGAGATGGGCGGTGTGCGCGGCGTCAAGCACCACATGCAGCGCACGGCGATCCAGGCCTCGCCGGACATGGCGACCGCGATCACCGGGCACTGGACCACCGGCTCCAGGCGCGACGTGGGCGAGGTGCACCCGTTCCGCAAGAACCTCGCGCAGCTGCGGATCGGTGACACGATCTCCTCCGCCGATCGGACGGTCACGCGGGAGGACATCGACCACTTCGCGGAGTTCACCGGGGACACCTTCTACGCGCACACCGACGAGGAGGCGGCCGCGGCCAACCCGCTGTTCGGCGGGATCGTGGCCCACGGGTACCTGGTGGTCTCACTGGCGGCGGGGCTGTTCGTCGACCCGGACCCGGGCCCGGTGCTGGCCAACTTCGGCGTGGACAACCTGCGCTTCCTCACCCCGGTCAAGGAGGGGGAGACCATCCGCGTCCAGTTGACCGCCAAGCAGATCACCCCGCGCGCGAACGCCGACTACGGCGAGGTCCGCTGGGACGCGCTGGTCACCAACGAGCGTGACGAGCCGGTCGCCACCTACGACGTGCTCACCCTGGTCGCCAAGGGCGACGAGTAGACGTGTAGCCGGATCGGCATGTCGACAAAGCGCCCCGTCGCCGTGGAGACACGGGGACGGGGCGCGTCGCCGTTCGGAGAAGGCGGCACGAAAGTCGGTTCGCCGGACCGGTTCAGGCCCGCGAGTCTAGAGTTGTCCGTATGCCGCTTTCGCGCTTCACGGTACAGAACTACCGGTGTTTCCCCACCGAGCAGGAGATCGAGCTGGGGAAGATCACCGTCGTGCTCGGACAGAACAACTCGGGCAAGAGTGCCCTGGTGAGGGCGCCCCTGGTGATGTCCACTGGACTGCGCAGGAGTCTAGATCCATCCACCCCCTCTGGCCTTCCTCTCGACCTCGAACGTCTAGGGGAGGGAGCACCCACGTTCCGCGACCTTGTCCACGGTCAGCGGCCTCACCAACGGATCAGGTTCACGATGGACCTGATCGACCGGGAGGGCATGTCGGGAACCGTGAAAGTATCCCTCCAGGACGTCGATGAATGGCAGGCACAGGTCGTCGACAGGATAACCCTCCACAAGGGAAATCACAGCGTGTCCCTCAGGTGGCTTCCAAACCCTGACAACCCGTGGGGGCGCATACAGGAATACGAGATTCAACAGGGCACTGAAGTCACCAATGAACGCGTAAGATTCATAGGACTTCAACCCAGATCTACGCTTACCTTCGATAACAGAAAAGAAACCCACCTGCCTGACTTCGGAGGGCTTTTTCTTGGTTTCGACCAGATTCGCTATCTGGGGCCATTCAGAACGCGACCAGGCAGGGTGCGCCGTCTACCTTCACGTGCCCCTCGAACCGTGGGCGCCACCGGTGAGGACGCTCTCGACATCCTGGCTAACGACGTGGTGCGAGGTCAGGGAAGGGTCCTGCGCGCCCTCAACCGGATTCTCTCCGAGAACATCCCCGGTTGGACAGTGGGCATCACCGACCACGAGATCGGGATGTACTCCGTTCACCTGACCTCAACCCATGACCCTTCCGTTCAGGTCAGTCTGGGGGATGCGGGTACGGGCGTCGTCCAGATGCTGCCCGTCCTGGTACAGCGGGCCCTCGACGAGGTCAACAGGTCTCCCCTCGGGGACGTCTTGGAGATCGTCGAGGAGCCGGAACTCCATCTCCACCCTTCGGCACACGCGGACGTCGCGGATCTGTTCATCTCAGCGGCCACACGAAGCAGGCGTGTCCGCTTCCTCATCGAGACGCACAGTGAGACGTTCCTCCTGAGGATCAGGCGGCGCATCGCCGAGGGCAGACTGAACCCGGACGACGTCTCCCTCTACTTCGTGGAGCATGCGAACGGGGCTGGCGAGGCCAGGCGCATCGGTATCGACCGGCTGGGCAACCTGGACTACTGGCCGTCCGGCGTGTTCACGGAGGATTTCGAGGAGACCAGGGCTCTCGCCCAAGCGCAGTCCGGACGTTTGGGGTCGCATGCTCGTTGAGGTCGATTCGGCCGTCTTCGCCGAGAACACGAACGCGCTCAACGTCATCAGGCTCTTCGACCTCTTCATCCGGGACGTCCACGAATGGTCCGCGGACATCTCCCAGATCGACCCCGTGGACGAGTTCTTCGGGGAACACGTCCCGGTCATGCGGGACACCTACCGCAGTATCGCGATGAAGTCCGTCGCGGCGTCCTCATGGCGGTCCGTCGACAGACCTCTTGTACGGGTGGAAGGGGGGACCCTGGACGACCATCTCCACGACCTCTCCCGACCAGCCGTCCTGTTGGTCGAGAACGACTCCTCTGACAAGTCCTTCCTCCGGGCCATCGCCTTGGTCCTTCGGGCCGACGACATCCTCACCGCCATCAAAGAGCGCAATCTCGACATCCGCAACGGCGGTGGCAAGCACGATGCTGGGAGGCAGGCACGGGAGCAGCGGGACGAGTTCCGGCTCATCCCCCGGGTCGCCCTCCTGCTCGACAGCGACCGGATGCATCCGAACGCGGTCACCAAGTGCCACCGCATCGCCGACCAGGCGCGCGAGTTCGATGTGAAGGCCCACGTCCTGGAGTTCCGCGAGTCGGAGAACTACGTGCCCAACCGGGTCCTGGCCCAGAGTGGACACCACCGAAGGATGGCCGAGACCAGCCGACGGCTCGAAGCTCTGAAGGAGCTGACTCCCCGACAGCGCGCGTACTTCGACATGAAGGACGGTTTCAAGAGGACTCCGGGAAAACCACTGGAACCCGATCCAACCCATGAGGGGCTCTTCGACGATGTCCCGCAGAGGACCTTGATGAGGCTCAGCAAGGGCTTCGGTAAGAACCTGACAGAGAAGATGGAGACACTGGCCTCGCAGGGACGGGTCACGGAGTCCGATCTGGCAGTGCTCGGGGAGGATGTAGTGCAGGAGCTGCACCGCATCCTCGACATGCTTCGCACAATCGTCTGAAGGTGGCCGCGATGGATAACAGAGGTGTTCTGGGCGCCGCCACGGAGGGGCGCACTCTGGAGGAGATCCTGGGGTGGATCGACAGGGGAGAGCTACGCCTTCCCGAGTTCAGCCGCCCCTTCGTCTGGGGTCCTGAGCAGCGGCTCGACCTCTTCGAGAGCGTTGAGCGTAACTTCCCCATCGGAAGCGTCATCATCCTCGAGACAACCGACGATCTGCCCAGCCTCCCGGACTTCGCCGGTGTACGACTTCCGGACACGACTGAAGTAGAGGGCGTCTTCTACCTGTTGGACGGGCACCAGAGACTGGCCACGCTGTACGGCGGACTACGGCGTCGCGCGAACGATCATGAGACTGTTGGGCAAGACGCTCCGTGGCGCGTGTACCGGGAACTCGGAGCCTCCGGTCAATCAGGCAACCTGTACCGGCGCTGGGAGAGCGAGGCTCCCGTCCCCACACACTTCCTCCCGATGAGCGCGGTGCTCCGGACGATGGACTTCCTGGCCTTCGCCCGTGAACTCGATTCCCACCGGCAGGACCTCCCAGTGGACGAACTCATCAGCGAGGCGGAGGAGATCGCCCAGCGGTTCAAGTCCTACCGGCTGCCCGTGGTGCGCCTGAGAGGCGGCAGTCTCGGTCAGGCAATGAGAGTCTTCCAGCGCCTCAACAGTAGCGGCCGGTCACTGACGAAGGACGAGATCCGACGGGCCTCGACCTGGGGACCTGAGAGCTGTCCGACCTCTGCCGAACGGATTTCCCAGGGCGACGAGTAGACGTGTAGCCGGATCGGCATGTCGACAAAGCGCCCCGTCCCCGTGGAGACACGGGGACGGGGCGCGTCGCCGTTCGGGCGGGGCGAGGTCAGCTCCCCGCTCCGGCCCGCCGGGCGGGGAACCCGTGGACGCGGGCGGCCAGCGCCACGACCAGCACCGGGGCCAGGAGCACTGGCAGGCTCCACGGCAGGGCCAGCGGTCCGAGACGGGCGAGCAGCACGCCACCCGCCACTCCGCCGCCCGCCATCGCCACGTTCCACAGGGTGACGAGCACGGACTGCGCGGTGTCGGCGGCCTCGCCGCCCGCGTCGGTCACCGCGGTCTGGAGGAGGGTGGGGACACCGCCCCAGCCCAGCCCCCACAGCACCACCGCGGCGTACACCGGTACGGCTCCACCGGACAGGACCGCGAGAGCGGTGGCCGCGGCGGCGACCAGGAGGACGCTGGCCACGATGAGCGCGCGCGGTCTACGGTCGATGTGCACGCCGACGACCCAGACGCTCACGAGGGACGCCGCGCCGAAAAGCAGCAGGACGAGGTCGACGGAGTCGCCCAGCCCGACGCCGCCCAGGAACGCGGCCACGTAGGTGTGGAGGATCGTGTGCGCGAGGACGAAGACCAGGGTGACGAACAGGACCGGCGCCACCCCGGGGACGGCGAGGGCGGGCGCCACGGGGGTCCGGGCGCCCGGTTCCCGGCCGGGCCGGTCGGGCCGGTCGGGGACGAGGGCGAGGATCCATCCGACGAGGACGACGGTGAGCACGGTCATCAGGGCGAAGGTCAGCCGCCAGCCCGCGACGGAGCCGAGGAAGGTACCCGCGGGCACGCCCAGGGACAGCGCGACCGGGATGCCCGCCATGACGAGCGCGATCGCCCTGCCCTGGAAGTGGTCGGGCACCATGCGGCGCGCGTAGCCCGCCAGCATCGCCCAGGCCAGTCCGGCCGCCACCCCCGCGACGAACCGGGCCGCCATGGTGAGGAGGCAGTCGGTGGAGACCGCCGTGACGGTGTTGGCGAGCGCGAACGCCACGACGGCCGTCAGCAGCAGCCGTTTGCGCGGCCATCGCGCCGTGGCCGCGGTCAGCGGGATCGCCGTGAGCGCCGTGCCGAGCGCGTAGATCGTGACGGACTGCCCCCGGCGGCTACTCAGGTACTACGAGGAACAGGACCTGATCCGGCCCCGGCGCCTGCCCAACGGCTACCGCGACTACGACCCCCGCCTCGTGGACCGGGTCCTCCAGATCAGGGGGCTCCTCGACGCCGGGCTCCCCACCCGGTTGATCCGGCAGATCCTCCCGTGCCTGGACCGGCCCAGGTCCATCCACTTCCCCGACGCCACCCCGGAGATGATCGCGCTGCTCGAACACGAGCGCGACCGTATGGACCAGCGCATCGCGTGCCTGTCCAGGAACAGGGACGCGATCTCCGAGTACCTGGAGGTCGTGCGCGACGGCGACCCGCCGCGGGGGTGAGGGGCCGCCGCGGCGGGCGGGGCCGCGTGGACGGCCCCCGGCCTCGGTGTCGACACGACGACAGAGCGCCTCGGCGACACGTGGACTCGGCGACGTGCGGACATACGAACGGCGCCCCGGGGTGCCGACTCCCCGGGACGCCGTTCGGGTCGGGTGACGTCACAGGACGGCGATGGCCTTCGCGGGGTTCTCCATGGCGTCGGCGACCACGCGCATGAAGCCCGCCGCCGTGCCGCCGTCGCAGACGCGGTGGTCGAAGGCGAAGGACAGCTGCGTGATCTTGCGGGCGGTCAGCTCGCCGTCCACGATCCACGGGCGGTCCATGATCCGGCCCAGACCGAGGATGGCGACCTGCGGGTGGTTGATGATCGCGGCGCTGCCGTCCACCCGCAGCGAACCGTAGTTGTTCAGGGTGAACGTGCCGCCGGTCATCTCCGCCGGGGTGGCCTTCCCCTCACGGGCGGCGGCGGTGAGCCGCCGGATCTCCGCGTCGAGCTCGGTCGTGGTCATCCGGTGCGCGCCCAGGACGGCGGGAGCGACCAGGCCCCGGTCGGTCTGGACGGCCAGGCCCAGGTTCACGCCGTCGTACTGGACCAGTTCGCCGCGTTCGGTGTCGACCAGGCCGTTGAGCTCCGGGTGGGCGCGCAGCCCCGCGAGGACGAAGCGCGCCACGTAGGAGAGCAGGCCGGGCCCCTCGGGGTCGGACTGGCGCAGACGGACCAGTTCGGTGGCGTCCACGTCCACCCAGACGGTGGCCTCGGGGATCTCCCGGCGGCTGCGGGACAGGGACTCGGCGACGGCCTTGCGGAACCCCGTCATCGGGACGCGCCGCGACTCGGCCAGCCCGGTGCGCGGATCGGTGCCGCCCGAATCGACCGGAACGGGCGCGGTGGCCGGGGTCGGCTCAGCCGGGACCTTCGCGGCCTCGATCGCGGCGCGCACGTCGGCCCGGGTGATCAGCCCGCCGGGGCCGCTGCCGGTGACCGAGGAGATCGCCAACCCGGCCTCGCGGGCCATCTGGCGGACCAGCGGTGAGGTCACCAGCGGCGGACGGGTGGTGGCCGCCGGGGCGGGTTCGGGAGCCGTGGCCCGGGACGGCGCCGCCGGAACGGCCGACCGGTCGCGCGGCCTGCGGCGGCGCCCGCTCGCCTGGTGTTCGGGGGTGCCGTAGCCGATGAGCACGTTGCCCGAACCGGTTCCGGCGCGCTCCTCCTCCCGGTAGCGCTCACCCTCGGGGGAGGCCACGGCCGCCCCCTCCGGGGCGGCCCCCGGCTCCGGCGCGACGGCCTCGGCCGCCACCCCGTCGTCCACGCTGATCAGCGGCGTGCCCACGGCGAGGACGGCACCCTCCTCGCCGTGCAGCTCACTGACCGTTCCGGCGAACGGCGACGGGACCTCCACGATCGACTTCGCGGTCTCCACCTCGGCCACGGGCGCGTCCACGGCCACGGTGTCGCCGACGGCGACCAGCCAGCGCACCACCTCGGCCTCGGTGAGGCCCTCGCCGAGGTCGGGAAGGTCGAAGGTCCGGATACTCACTGGTCCTCCCACTGGAGGTCGTCGACGGCGTCCAGGATGCGGTCCACGCTGGGCAGCTGGAAGCGCTCCAGCTTCGGCGGCGGGTAGGGGATGTCGAAACCGGTGACGCGGCGGACCGGCGCGGCCAGCGAGTGGAAGCAGCGCTCGGTCACCCGGGCGGTGATCTCGGAGGCGACGCTGGCGTATCCGCTCGCCTCGGCGACCACGACCGCCCTGCCGGTGGAGCGCACCGCCTCGCACACGGTCGCGTCGTCGAACGGGACGAGCGAGCGCACGTCGACCACCTGGAGGCTGCGGCCCTCCTGCGCGGCGGCCTCCGCCGCCTCCAGCGCGGTGGGCACCGAGGGGCCGTAGGCGATGAGGGTGGCGTCGGTGCCGGGACGGCGGACGACGGCGGTGCCGATACCCGGTTCGGGCGCGGTGAGGTCGACCTCCTCCTTCCCCCAGTACAGCTTCTTCGGTTCGAGGAAGACCACCGGGTCCGGGGAGGCGATGGCCTCGCGGAGGAGGAAGTAGGCGTCGGCGACGGTGGACGGGGCGACCACGGTCAGGCCGGGCGTGTGCGCGTAGTAGGCCTCGGAGGAGTCGCAGTGGTGCTCGACGCCGCCGATCCCGCCCGCGTAGGGGACCCGGATGACCATCGGCAGCCCGACCCGCCCCCGGGTGCGGTTGCGGGTCTTGGCGACGTGGCTGGCGATCTGTTCGAAGGCCGGGTAGGCGAAGGCGTCGAACTGCATCTCGACCACGGGGCGCATCCCGTTCATCGCCATGCCCACGGCCATGCCCACGATGCCGGACTCGGCGAGCGGGGTGTCGAAGCAGCGGTGTTCGCCGAACTCGGCGGTCAGACCGTCGGTGATCCGGAAGACGCCGCCGAGCGGACCGACGTCCTCACCGAAGACGTACACGGTCTCGTCCTCGGCCATGGCGTCGCGCAGCGCCTGGTTGAGCGCCTGGGCCATGGTGAGCTTGGTGGGGTCCGTCGCCATGTCAGTGGCCCTCTCTGCTCAGTTCGTCGGCCAGGAAGGCGGCCTGCTCGGCCAGCTGGGGGGTGGGGGAGGAGAACACGTGGGCGAACAGCTCGGAGGGCTCGGGGTCGGTGTCCTCGGCCAAGCCCTCGCGCATGGCCGCGGCCACGGCCTCGGCGCGCTCGGTGATCTCCGCCCGGCGGGCCTTGGTGAGCGCGCGCTTGCGCTTCAGGAAGGCCTCCATACGCAGCAGGGGGTCGCGGGCCACCCACGGATCGACCTCCTCGTCGCTGCGGTAGCGGGAGGCGTCGTCGGCGTTGGTGTGCGCCTGCATCCGGTAGGTGTGCGCCTCGACCAGCTGGGGCCCGTCCCCGGAACGGGCGGAGGCGACCGCGCGGTCGAGGACGGAGAGCACCGCCGCGGCGTCGTTGCCGTCCACACGGTGGCCCGGCACCCCGTAGCCGACGCCCTTGTGCGCGAGGGAGGGGGCGGCGGTCTGCCGGGCCAGGGGCACGGAGATCGCGTACTCGTTGTTCTGCACGAAGAAGACGACGGGGGCCCGGAAGACCGCGGCGAAGTTGAGCGCCTCGTGGAAGTCGCCCTCGCTGGTGGCGCCGTCGCCGCACAGGGCCATGACGACGGTGTCCTCACCGCGCAGGCGGGCCGCGTGGGCGACGCCGACGGCGTGCAGGAGCTGGGTGGCCAGCGGAGTGGCCTGGGGGGCGACCCGGTGGGCGTAGGGGTCGTAACCCGCGTGCCAGTCACCCTTGAGGAGGGTGAGCACCTCGACCGGGTCCACACCGCGCGCGATGACCGCCGCCGTGTCTCGGTAGGTGGGGAAGAGCCAGTCGCCGTCGGCCAGGGCGAGGGCCGCACCGGTCTGGCAGGCCTCCTGCCCGTGCGAGGAGGGGTAGACGGCCAGACGCCCCTGACGGACGAGGGCCCCGGCCTGGTCGTTGACGCGGCGGCCGATCACCAGGGAGGCGTACGCGTCGAGGAGGCGGTCCGTGTCGGGGAACGGCAGGGCCGCGCCGGGCACGCGCCGCCCGGTCTCGTCGAGCAGCCGCAGTGGCCGCTCGGAGGGAAGAAGGTCCTGGCCACCAGCCATGCTCCAACCTCCAGGCTCGGGGTGAGGTGTACAGAAACATGGTGGTCTTTGTGGCCATATGTTCGCTAGTTCGCCGAAAAACTCGAGAAGATGTCGCATACTTGGCGACATCTGTACACATTTCGTCCAGACATGTGACCTGGAGCACCGATCCTGGCAGACGAGTGGCCAGGGTCACGTTCTGTGAGAGGAGGTGACCCGTGCGGCGTAGGGTGGATCGGTGCCGTGGCGGCCCCACCTGCGCGGACCCCGGCACCATCCACACGACCGGGACGCAGGGGGAGATCCGTGAGCGACGAGCGCGAGAACCTGACCTACGAACTCTTCGGCACCGCGATGCGCGAGCTGGCGCGCACCATCGCCGACGACGGATTCGAGCCGGACATCATCCTGTCCATCGCGCGCGGAGGGCTGTTCGTCGCGGGCGGTCTCGGGTACGCGCTCGACGTCAAGAATCTCCACGTGATGAACGTCGAGTTCTACACGGGTGTGGGCACGACGCTCGACATGCCCGTCATGCTGCCGCCGGTGCCCAACGTCGTGGACCTGAGCAGCAAGAAGGTACTGGTCGCCGATGACGTCGCCGACACCGGCAAGACGCTCAAGCTCGTGCACGACTTCTGCGCCGAGCACGTCGCCGACGTACGCAGCGCGGTGATCTACGAAAAGCCCCAGTCCCTGGTCAAGTGCGAGTACGTATGGAAGTACACCGACCAGTGGATCAACTTCCCCTGGTCCGTGCGGCCCCCGGTCGTCACCCGTGAGGGCCAGGTCCGCGACGCCTGAGCACCCGGTCCGGCCGCACGAGCGCGCGGATCAGACGATCCGCTGACCCCCAACCGGTCGACGAGCGCGTCCGCGTCAGCCGAGCGGGCCGCGAAGTCCGCTGTCCCGGGCGGCCCTCAGGCGTTCGCCCAACCAGGGCGGCGTGTGCACCGGATCCCGGGGGAAGTACCGCGCGTCCAGCGCGTAGCTGAGGGCCGGTGGCGGAAGGGTGAAGTCCGGTTCGCCCTCGCGGTCGTAGGTGATCCGCCAGCCCGAGGAACGCTCCAGTACGAGTTCCACCCGGAACCAGGTGCCCCGCCCTGGCGCGTAGGAGGCCGAACGCAGAGCGGCCATCACCGGGCGGACCCCGGGCGGCGGACCGGTCCGGCGGTCCCCCTCCGGCCCGGTGACCGTCAGTGTCCCGCCCGCGTAGCCGACCAGGGCCCGGTAGGTGAGTGTGAGACGTGACCACTCCCCGGCCACGGCCCCACTCAGGAGGGAGGCGACGTCGTCGATGAGCGCCGCGCGTCCACCCGGCCCCAGCTGGAGGGGCGGGACACTGGGCCGCCCCTGCGGTCCGGGCCACGGGGGCGACAGGAGCGCCTGGTCGTCCAGCAGGTCCGCCCAGGCGGGACGCCAGTCGTGCGAACGCGCCGCCATCTCCGCGCGCAGACCGGCCAGGTCCGCCACCATGCCCGTGGGGTGGCCCGCGCCCCAGGAGGGCCAGTGGTCGTGGGCGCGCTCCAGATGCGCGCCGTCGCGGGTGACGGCCGCCCGGAGGAACAGCCACCGGCCGTGTTCCGGATCGGCCTCGTCCTCCCGAAGCCGCAGCATCAGCTCCGGGACACCGGAGGACACGGGCGGCTCTCCGCCGCCCTCCCGCACCAGAGTCCAGGGGCGGAGGGCGCCGAACACGAGCACACACGCGTCGTCCCCGTCCAGCACACGGCCGCGGATCCGGTTGACGAGGGCGGTGGCCGCGGCGGCGGGGGCGGGGGCGGGCCGGGGCCGTTCCGCTCCGGAGCGCATGGCGTCGCCGACGAGCAGCCCCCACTCGTCCGCCCCGACCGACGGAAGCCCGCCCGAAGCGGGACCGCCCCGCCCGGCGGCGACTTCGGGGACATCACCTCCGGTCAGTCCCAGGAACCGGGCGGTGTCCAGGGCACGCTCGGGGTCAGCGCCGTTCACCGCCGCGAGCACGGCGGGCACGGTCGCGGCGTCCACGGTCCGGTCCTCAGCCCTTCGCACGAGGTCGCGGACCACGCCACGGCCCGTACGCCCGTTGGAGAGGCCGGCCACCAGGTCGGCGATCCCGTCGACGGCGGCCTCGTGGTCGGCGAACCGGCCGACGGCGCCAGCCAGGCCGTCGTCGTCCCAGTCGTCGGGGTAGGCCACCCGCGACCATTCCCCGTCCCACCAGTAGACGAAGTCCGCTCCGGACCGGCGCGCACGGCCCAGCCAGTCCCACGGAAGCCAGTCGGGGGCGCCCCCGAGCGGGTCCACGGGGCGCCGGTGCCCGCTCGCGGGAGAACTCGCGTGGTCGTTGCCGAGCAGCATGGCCCGCCCGCCCTCGACGAGGACCAGGCGGAATCCGTCTCCCCGACCGCCGACCACCAGGGCGCCGTCCGCCGCCGTGCACTCCCCCTGCCCGCCGGTACAGCCCACGCACACCACCGCGAGTGCCCCGCCCCTGGCCCAGAGGTCGGCCGGCGGCGGCAGGTCGGACGGCAGTCCGGGCCGGTGGAACCGCATCATCGGTCCTCTCCGCGCGGGAGCGCTGTGAACTCCGGTTTCACGTGAAACATCACGTGCCCGACGCCTGTTCCTGCGCCCCGGGTGGACATGGCGAGGACACGACATGACGGCGGAACGACATGGCGACCAGTCGACATGACGACGGGGCGGTGGTCGTCCTCCGGCCAGCGCCCCGTACGGCCACCCCGCCCGGAGGCGGAGGGCCGTCTCACACCGAGGTCCGCTCACCCACGTGCAGGTCGACGCCCTTCGGCTCCTTGACGAGTGACACCGCGACGAAGGAGACCACCGAGGCCGCCACGATGTAGGCGCCGATGGTCCACGAGGCCTGGAACCGATCCAGCAGCAGTTCCGCGATCATCGGGGCGAACGCGCCGCCGATGATCGCACCCACCGCGTAACCGATCGAGACACCGGAGTAGCGGATCGCGGCCGGGAACATCTCCGCGTACAGCGCCGCCTGCGGGCCGTAGCTCAGCCCCATGCCGAGGGTGAACACGAAGACCGCGGCGGTGTAGGCGCCGATGCTCCGCGTGTCGATGAGCAGCCACATCGGCACCGACCAGACCGCCAGCATGACGTAGCCGATCTGGAAGGTGCGCACACGGCCGATCCGGTCGCTGAGCCACCCGCCGTACAGCGTGGACACGAGCCAGCCGAACGAGGCGAACACGGTCGCCAGCAGCACGGGGCCGCGCTCCATTCCCAGGCCGAGCTCCGCCTCGGGACGGGACGCGTAGGTGGCGATGAAGGCGATGACCAGGTATCCGGCGGCGTTGTTGGCCAGGAAGATCAGGGCGGACAGGACCACCT
This sequence comes from Nocardiopsis lucentensis DSM 44048, assembly GCF_000341125.1. Lineage (GTDB taxonomy): Bacteria > Actinomycetota > Actinomycetes > Streptosporangiales > Streptosporangiaceae > Nocardiopsis > Nocardiopsis lucentensis. The sequence continues at coordinate 18,931 of NZ_ANBC01000789.1, forward strand.
CGCGGGTGTTGCCCTGGAAGAGCCGACGCAGCGGAGTGGCCGCGGTGGCGCTGAGCTCCCGCATCGACCGGAAGACGGGGGACTCCTCGACGGACTTGCGGATCAGGTGACCGACGATGATGAGCAGGAAGGACAGCAGGAAGGGGATGCGCCAGCCCCACTCCGCGAAGGCGTCGGCACCGACGATCGCGGTGATCAGCCAGACGACGAAGGTCGCGAGGATCATCCCGCAGGGCACGCCGATCTGCGGGTAGGCGCCGAAGAGGCCCCGCCTGGTGGTCGGCGCGTGCTCGACCGACATCAGCGCGGCGCCACCCCACTCACCGCCCGCGGAGAACCCCTGGAGCACACGCAGGGTGATGAGCAGGACGGGGGCGACCACACCGACCTGCGCGTAGGTGGGCAGCACGCCGATGAGGCAGGTGGACAGCCCCATCATCACGAGGGTGCCGACGAGGACCCGTTTGCGACCGAGCCGGTCGCCGAGGAAGCCGGCGACGACGGCGCCCAGGGGCCGGAAGAGGAACGAGATGCCGATGGTGGCGAAGGACAGGACCTGGGCGGTTCCGGGGCTGGCCTCGGACAGGGGCGCGAGGAACAGCGGAGCGAGGACGATTCCGGCCGCCTGCGCGTAGATGAAGAAGTCGTACCACTCGATGGTGGTGCCGACCATCGTTCCGGCGAGGACGCGGCGTCTCTCCCGTCGTTCGGCGGTGGGGCCCGCTGGTGCGACCTGGGGGTCGGAAGATGCCATGGGGGTACTCCGTTTGCTCTCGACCGGCCCGCTCGGGACCGGATCTGACCATCGGACCCGCGATCGGTCAACACCGGACGAGTCCGAGGACACCATGTCATGTGACTCAATCCACTTTTTAAGAGGGGTGGGTCTTTTTCCAGCTCGATGGCCATGAACTGACCGAACGGTCGGTGAGTGCTCGGAAGCACCGCGCCATCGCGCCAGGAAAGTCCCTGATCGGAGCGGTGGGTGGTGGGGAGCGGTGGCGCCAGCGGAGGCCGGGGGCCGACAGCGGGACGGCGCGGGTCGGCCCACCGGCGACGGAGGGACCGGGCGGCGACCCGAAGAAATCCGACCCCGGAGGGAACCGGTGGCTTGGTCAACAGCAATAGACCACTTAGGTAAACAAAACATCCCATTTGCCACCATTGCCACGAATCACTCCATACCCGCTCTCCGGGAGTGAGCCACAGCGGCGTGGGCCGTGCCCAGGGTGTCGTCACCCGGTGGGGCCCATCGAGATTCTTGGGGAGGATCATTTGCACGCGGAGCTCAGTCGGATCGATGCCGCGGACGTGCTGGAACTCCGGTTCGCGGCCGAGGAGGAGCTCGGGGCCGGTCTGGCCCTGCTACGGGACGGGGCCGACGGGGACTCGGTCCCGATCCCGGACGTCGAACGGGAGGGCAGGGTCCTCCGCGCCCGTCTCGCCGACCTCCCGCTGGAGGACGGAACCTGGAACGTGGTGTCGATCGACCGCTCGGGACGCCCGGCGCCGGTCCTGACCCGCGACTCCGGTCTCAGCCTCAGCGGCAGGTTCGACTACGTACGCCAGCGACGCACCCGTGACCTGCGCACGATCCGCGACCCACGGGGGCGTTTGCGGCTCGTGACGTCCAGTGTCACCCCGTACGCGGAGGTGGAGTGGGTGGAGGTCGGCACCGACACGATCACCGTCTCGGGCTTTTTCGCCTACACCGCCGGCGGGGACGGCGCCGCGGTCGGCGAGGTCGTCGCCCGTCAGCGGAGCCTCGACGGTGTCGTGACCGCTCCCGCCGCGCTTGACGGCGACGCCTTCCGCTGCGCGATCCCGCTGGAGCCGATCGCGGGCGCGCACGAGCCCGAGCGCAAGCACAACGAGTGGGACCTGTGGCTCAGAACGCCCGACGACCGGGCGGAGCTGCGCCTCGCCTCGCACGCCGACGACGTCGTCGGCAAGAAGGGCAAGGTCGTCTTCGCCCGGGCGGACCTGGCCGGAGGGGGCGGTGACGGCGGACCCGCGGTGCGGATCCGGCCCTACTACACCGTCAAGGACGAGTTCTCCCTCCTGGCGACCGAGCGGAACGAGGCCTCCGCGTGAAGATCGCCTTCCTCATCGCCAACGGCTACGCGATGGGCGGAACGATCCGCACGGTCTACAACCTCGCCGAGGGGTTGTCCGCCCACCACGAGGTGGAGATCGTCAGCCTGGTGCGGCACACCGACACCCCGTTCTTCCCCCTCCCCGAAGGGGTGGGGCTGCGTGCCCTGTCCACGACCGGAGTCGCCGAGAAGACGTTCCACAGGCTGCCCGGCCCGGCCAGCCTCCGCTACCGCGAGCGCACCATCTCCCGGCTCGTCACCGGAACGGAGGCCAAACGGGCGAACTTCTTCACCGCGCGATCGTTGTCCGCGCTCCGCCGGTACCTGCGGGAGACCCGGGCCGACGTCGTCATCGGAACCCGTCCCGGCCTCAACCTCCTCCTGTCCCAGTGGGCGCCGGACCGTGTACTCGCCATCGGCCAAGAGCACGTCAACCTGGGGAACCACTCCGACGAACTGCGTGAGGCCGTCACGCGCCACTACCCCCGCCTCGACGGGATGACCGTCCTGACGGAGGCGGACCGGTCGGCCTACCGGGACCTGCTCGACGCCGCACCGGAGTGGCTGGCCGCGGTACCCAACCCCCTGCCCGCGCGCGACTACCCTCGGTCGACCCAGGACAACCCGATCATCGTCGGGGCCGGACGCATGGCCCCCGTCAAGCAGTACCCCAAGCTCATGGAGGCGTTCGCGGTCGTCGCGCACAAGCACCCCGAGTGGCGGCTGCGCATCTACGGCGGTGGGAAGCTGGACAAGAAGCTGCGCAAGAAGATCGTCGAACTGGGGCTGAGCAACCAGGTCACGCTGATGGGGCGGACCAAGGACCTCACCGGGGAGCTGGCGAAGGCCTCGCTGCTCGCGGTCAGTTCCCGTGTGGAGGGGTTCGGGATGACGATCATCGAGGGCTTCTCGGTGGGCGTCCCGGCGGTCAGCTTCGACTGCCCGCACGGGCCGGGGGAGATCATCGAGGACGGACGCAACGGACTGCTCGTCCCCGACCAGGACGTGGACGCGCTCGCCGCCGGTCTGCTGCGGCTGGTCGAGGACCGGGACGAGCGGCTGCGCATGGGGGAGGAGGCGGTTCGGTCGGCCGCCTCCTACGCCATGGAGCCCGTCATCGAGCGCTGGAACGCGTTCCTGGCCGAGCGGCTCGCCGCCAAGGAGGCCGGGCGGCGCTCCCGGCGTGTCCGTCCGGCGGGACCGAGCGAGGTCGTCGCCTGAACCGAGCAACGCACCGGCCGCCTCCGCTCACGGAGGAGACGGCCGGTGCGTGCTGGTGCCCCGGTCCCGGTCCCGGCCCCGGCGGGCGAAGGTGTCAGTCCTCGGCCGCCGTTCCCGGATCCGACGTGGCCTCGGCCGCGTCCTCCCGGGCCCCGGCACCCTGTTCCCCGGTCCGCGCGGCCTCCTGCGGAGCCTCCGTGACGGCGGCGATCGACTCCGCGAGCCGCCCACC
>NZ_ANBC01000790.1 GCF_000341125.1 Nocardiopsis lucentensis DSM 44048
TCCTCCAGCAGGGCGACGGCGGTGCCGCTCGCGATCAGGTCCTCGTACAGATCCGCGTACGCCTGCTGGTAGAGCGCCTCGAAGCCGGCGTCGGCCAGGAACCGTTCCTTGAGTTCCCCGCTGCCCCGACCGCCCATACCGCCGGGGGCCTCCGCGGCGTCGGGCACCTCCATCCCCTCAGGAAGCTCCATCCCCTCGGGCGGTTCCGCTCCGCCGGGCGGTTCCATCCCCTCAGGCGTCCGCCACCCTCCGGGCGCCCGCGCTCCGACGTCCTCGCCCGTGCCTGTCTCCGCCGCCCCGCCCGCGCCGGGCCCCATGCCCATCGCGTTGAAGGCCCCGTTCAGGTCCCAGGACAGCACGGTGAACCGCTCCCCCTCCGTGTCGTACCAGAGGTAGTAGTTGTTGCCGGGGCCGTCCATGGCGTCGCCGTTGGAGATGAGGTCCTGGAGGGCCAGGTAGCGGGCGAAGGCCTCGGTGTCCAGGTACGTGTCGAGCTCCTGGGCGAACTCCTCGTCGTCCGCCTCCCCGATGAACTCCAACAGGTCCATGACGGGCTGGAGGTCGTATCCTCCCTCGTCGTTGATCTGCTTGAAGGCGTCCTCGTAATCGGTGGGGTCACCGCCCAGGTACTCCAGGGACCCCTCGGCCCTGCCCTTGTAGAGGACGCCATCGCCGAGGGAGTCCGCCCACACGGCGTCGGGCGCGTCCAGGAGGATGCGGACCGCCGTGTCCCCGCCGTTGACCGTGACGGAGGTGAACGTGTAGTCCTGCGTGGTCTGCCCGTCCGCGGCGGTCAGTTCCAGGGCCAGGGCCTCGTTGAGCGCGGTGTCCGAGGCCGAGGTCGCCGGGCGCAGCGCGATCTCGGTGTGCCCCTCGTAGGCGCGGCCCTCGGCGAACTCGTCGAAGCTGATCAACCACGGGAGCGTCTCGGGCCGGTCGTCGGACAGGGTGGTCATGTTCATCCCGCCACCGGCCCGACCGGTGCCCGCCTCCTCCCCGTCCCCGCCGCCGTCCTGGCGCAGACTCATGAGGGTCGAGTTGCCCTTGAGCCGAAGCCCGACGTCGGTGATCGCGGTCCCGTCGATGACGACGTCCGCCCGGATGTACTCCTTCTCCCCCTCCTCACGGAAGGTCTCCAGCATCTCCTCGTACTCGGACTCGTCGAAGGTCACCTCGATGGTGTGCTCCCCGCCGTCGAACGGGTCCGCGGCGCCCTCGATGCCGTTGGTCACGGTGTCCGCCGAGACGAGCTCGGACGTGACGTAGGGACGGACCCTCGCCCCGCCGAAGACCAGGACGAGGACGGTCAGGGCCACGAGCACGGCCGCTGCCGCCCTCCAGTGTTGGCGGACCCGTACGGGGATCCGGTGGCGCAGACGGGTGTACCGCGTCCGGCGCGGCCCGAGGTCGTCGTCGGCCATCGCGATCACAGGTCCGTCTGGTCGTATCCGGTCAGGACGGTGACCTTCTGACCGGAGTTGAGCGCGCGCAGCCGCTCGATCACGTCACCCGCCCGGACGCCCTTCTTCAGACGTGCCGTGTAGGCCATTTCCACCAGGGCGCCGCCGCGCACGGTCTCGGTGCTGATCAGTTCGTACTCGTCGGTGCACCGGACGAGGACGTCGTCGATCGCGGGCTCGTAGTCGGTGCCGTCGGCGGGGACCTGCGCCTTGACGACCTGGCGCTGGACGTTCAGCGCGAACCAGTTGAAGCGGTGCATGAGCACGATGACCGCGCAGATGACCAGGGTGGCGATGATCGCCAGCGTGTAGAAGCGGGTACCGCAGGCCATCCCCACTCCCATGACCAGGAAGATGAACCCGACGTCGCGGGTCTCCTTGATCGCGTTGCGGAAGCGGACCACGGACAGCGCGCCGACGAGGGCGAACGCGCGGGCGATGTTGGAGCCGACCACCAGCATGATCAGGGCGATCAGCATGCCCAGGATGACCAGGGTGTGGACGTAGCTCTGGCTGTAGGAGATGTTGCGGTGCGTGGAGCGGTAGGTCCAGGCCACCACGAGGCTGGTCACGAAGGCCAGTGAGAGTGCGAGGACCACGTCCGTGACACTGAACGTGCCGGACAGGTCGGTGATGCCGAAGTCGAGGTTCATGGTGTGCTCTCGGGGTCGGTGCGGTCAGGAGTGGAGGGGGTGGAGGTCGGCGCTCCCGGTGTCGTGAACGGGGCCGTGCCGCGCGGGGACGGGGCCGTGCTCGGATCCGTCCCCCTCCGGGACGTGGAAGACCGAGCGCGGCGCCATCCCGAAGGCCTCCACGCTCTGGCAGTACTTGGAGATCCGTTCGACCTGGAGATCGAGCCGTGCGGCCATGTCCGTCACCCAGTAGGGCGCGCGCTCGTTGGCCTTGACCTCCATCACCACGAGGTGGGGGTCGACGATGTAGCGGCTCTCCGCTTCCGCGCGCAGGTCGAAGTCGCGGTCGCGGCCGCGGACGCGGTGGTCGAGGGTCACGCGCAGACCGAGGTCGGCTCCGGTGCCGACGTAGGGCTCGCGGCGGTACCCGGTCATGGCGGTGGGACGCAGGTCGAGCCGGTGGACCAGGTCGAGGACCTCCTCGACGAAGGCCTGGTCGGTGTCGGCGTGCTCGACCCTGACACGCCGGTCGCACAGGTTCCTCGCCACGTCGTAGGGGAGGAGCACGCGGCGCTTCTGCGTGACGCGGTTGACCCGCTGCTTGATCTCCACCGACACGGGCGTGTCCTCCGGGGCCGCTCCGACCTCGCCGTAGCGGCGTACGCGCAGCTTCCGGCGGAACCGCAGCCCCTCGATCTTCTCGTGGTAGAAGCGCAGCGAACGGGTGTCGTAGTAGACGCTCCAGACGCCGTATCCCCGTCCTCCGCCGTTCCGGTCGGCGCTCATGCGGGCGGCGAGCTCGGCCCGCACGTCGGCCACCCTGGACACGGGGACCAGGTACTTGAGTTCGTACCGGTTGAACGCGTGCAGGGTGCTCGACGTCCGCAGCCGGTGGCCGGTGTCGCCGGGTCCGCCGTCGGGTCCGGCGCTCCTCGGGGCTCGTGGTGGTCGCACGTCGGGTGCCCTCCTCTCGTGGTGACGTCGAGAGGGACACAAGTCGACATGTGTGTGACGCGGGGGAGAACTTCCTGGGAGTTTCCTGGGAGTACCGGAGAGAAGCCCAGGTGGGAGGCGGGATCGGACCCAAGGTTGGAGTCGGGTGAGAAGACGGGGTGCGGGGTTCGCGGCGGATGTCGACATGGTGATTCGCCGTGGAGTCGACGGATCGACCGGTCGACACGACCGTCACCGGCCTCGGCCCCGGGGCCGGGGCCGGGGCCGGTGACGGTGGGAGGCGGGGGGCCCGCCNAGACTGGAACGGTGAGCACCGACAACACCCGCCCCGAACCGCCGGTGACGAGCCCCTCCATCATCGTGTTGACGTTGGCGCGCCGCGTCGAGGCCGAACTCAACACCGCGCTCGCGCCGCTGGACCTGACCGTCGCACGGCTCGCCCTGCTCGGCCACGTCGCCAGCCTGCCGGGGGCGTCGTTCAGCGAGCTCGCCCGGATGGGCGGGGTCACGGTGCAGAGCGTGCACACCGGGATCAGGGCGCTCCAGTCCGCCGGGCTGGTGCGCGACCTCACCGCCCGAGCCGGGTCCGCGTCGGAGATCGAGTTGACGTCGGAGGGCGCCGCTCTGCTCGGCCGGGCGCACGAGGTGATCGTCGGCGTGGACGAGCGAATGTTCGGGCCGGAGGCGGACCCGGTTCCGCAGGAGATCGCGCGCACCATCCGCAGGGCGTTCGCCTCGGGCGGCTGACCCGGTTCCCGCTGGCGCGGGACGGTTCCCGGCCCTTTTCCACCCCCACCTTCAACATGGCTGAAGCTCAGGGTAGGCTTCAGGCAATCTGAAGGTTGGAGGGAGAAACGGTGGAGAACGTCCTGCTGTCCGTCCACGTCCTGGCGAGCATCGTGTTCGTCGGGGGAGTCGCCGTCGCCACGAGTCTGTTCCCGCGGTACGCGCCGGTGGCCGAACCGGTGTCCGCACCCGCCGCCGGGGCACCGCCAGGTGCCGCCGTCCCGTCCGAGGACGAGCGGAGCCGACGGGTCGCGCTGTCACTGCACCGCGTCACCCGGGTCTACTCGTTCCTCGGCGCCCTCGTCCCCATGGCCGGAATCGCCCTGGCCGTCGCGCAGGGGCGGATGGGCGAGATCTGGGTCAACGTCTCCATGGCCCTCACCGCGGCCGCGGCCGTCCTTCTGGCCTGGCAGATCCACCCGCGCCAGCGGCGGGCCCTGGCGGTACCGGGCGACGTGAAGGCGCTGAGCAGGCTCTCGATGGTCACGGGGGTCTTCAACCTCCTGTGGGCGACCGTCGTCGTGCTCATGATCGTCCGCCCCGGCGACCACGCCTGACCGCCGCCCCACCCACGAACGCACGGAGGAAGAACCCATGACCAAGCCCCACCCCATGCCCGAGTACGACGGCCTGGACCTGCCCGACACCGACCTGGCGCTGAGCGCGACGCGCTTCGCCCGCGACGCCGAGCACCCGGCGGTCTTCAACCACAGCGTGCGCACCTACCTGTACGGGCGCCACCTCGGCGAGCACCAGGGCCTGCGCCCCAGGCACGACTACGACGACGAACTCCTCTACCTCGGGTGCGTGTTGCACGACGCCGGCCTCAGCGACGAGGGTGATCGGGACCAGACCTTCGACGTCGACGGAGCCGACCTGGCAGCCGAGTTCCTCTCCGACCGGGGACTCGCCGACGATCGGGTGGAGGTCGTCTGGGACGCGATCGCGCTCCACCTGAGTCCCCACATCGCCACCCGCAAGCGTCCCGAGATCGCCCTGGTGACCGCCGGAGCCGGGTTCGACCTGGGGCCCCTCGGCCCGGGAGGACCCGCGCTCCCGGAGGAGTTCGTCGCACGGGTGCACGCCGTGCTGCCCCGTCTGCACGGGGCGGCGGTGCTCAACGACGCGATCGTCGGGCAGGCGCTCGCCAAGCCGCACAAGGCACCGCCGTTCACCTTCGCTGGGGAGCTCGTCCGCCAGACGACGGGAGGGCGGTGGCCCACCTGGCGGGAACTGATGACCGCCGAGCCCACATGGAACGACTACGACGGCTACCCGCCCGCCGCCTGAGCGGGGCGCCCCGCCACGTCAGGCCGGGGCGCCCCGGCGAAACTCGACGAGGAAGCAGCCGAACTCGACCGCGCGGGCGTGCGCGAGCGCGACCCGCGGGTCGGCGAACAGCTCACGCAGGGCGTCGTCGACCTCAAGCGCCCCCTTCCGGCCCCGGGACGCCTCGACCAGCCGCCCGCCCAGGATGCGCCCCCGGGAGTCGTAGGCCCGCAGGACCCGGCGCGCCCCGTGGAGGACGGGCGGGGCCGCCGAGTCACCGGCGGGGCCGGGGGC
>NZ_ANBC01000791.1 GCF_000341125.1 Nocardiopsis lucentensis DSM 44048
GGATGAAGACCGGCCCGCACTCGTCGTAGGGCCCGGGGTCGACGCCGCCCTCGGCCGCCCAGCGACGCAGCGGAGCGTACGTGACGAGCGTCATCCGCTCGCCCGGGATGCTCCGCCGCAGGCAGCAGCGCAGCGGAGCGCCGCCCTCGTCATCGGTGAAGGCATCCCGGACGTGTCCGGCGTCGTCCCGGACGCGCAGTCCGGCGAGGACCGCGGGACCGATCGCCCGCATGTGGTGTGTCGTGGTCATGGAGCCAGTATCGGACCCCCTCCCCGCGTCCGCCGGCGGATCTCGGACATCGCGTTCCCCGCAGGGTCGGAGCGAAGGCCCGCCGGTTCAGGGGCGGGCGACCCCCGTGCGGTACGCCCACACGACCGTCTGGAGCCGGTCACGGGTACCGATCTTGGCCATGGCCCGTCCCAGGTGCGACTTCACCGTGCTGGTTTCGATGAACAGCGCCCGGGCGATCTCGGCGTTCGACATCCCCTTGGCGAGCGACCGGACGATGTCGGCCTCGCGGGCGGTGAGCAGATCCAGCGCGTCGGCGTCGGCCGCACGCGGGGGCCTGCGTCGGGCGAACTCGGTCATCACCCTCCGGGTCACCGCCTGGTCCACCAGCCCCTGCCCCCGGGAGAGACGGCGCACCGCGTCGACCAGCTCGTCGGGATCGGTGTCCTTGAGCACGAACCCGCTCGCGCCCGCCTCCAACGCGCCGAACACGTACTCGTCCAGGTCGAACGTGGTGACGACGAGGATCTCCGGCGCCCCGCTCCCGAGCCGCTCGAGGATCTCCCGGGTCGCGGACAGCCCGTCCCCGCCGGGCATGCGCACGTCCATGCAGACGACGTCGGGCATGAGGCGGGGGGGCCC
>NZ_ANBC01000792.1 GCF_000341125.1 Nocardiopsis lucentensis DSM 44048
TATCGTCGGCCAGGTCGAGGATGACCCGAAAACCCGTCCGGACGATGGACTGGTCGTCCACCAACAGCACCCTGATCACCGTTCGCCCCTCCGCTCCACCGGTATCTCCCAACGCACCCGCCAACCACCGGGCCCGGTCGGCCCGACCTCCAGCGCCGCGCCCACGACCTGAGCACGTTCCCGCATGCCGAGGACTCCCAGACCGCGGTGCTCCCGGGCCGTCGCCCGCGCGCCGCCGGCACCGTTCTCGATGTCCAGGACCACGCGCCCGGACTCGTGGCGGACCAGGAGGCGGACCCGCGCTCCGGCCGCGTGGTCGCGGGCGTTGGACAGCGACTCCTGGACCACCCGGTAGGCGGTGACGTCGGCGATCGGCGGCAGGTCGTGAGCCTCCCCCTCGCGGACGAGGTCGATGTCGGCGCCCAGATCGCGTTCGGCCGCCACGAGCCGGTCCAGGGCGGCCAGCCCCGGCACCGGCGCTCCCCGGGCGCCCGGTTCGCCTCGGTGGTGCAGGCCCCCGCTCTCCTCGTCGGGGTCGCGCAGCGCCCCCACGACCAGTCGCAGACTCGCCAGGGTCTCCTTCCCCTGGGCGCGCACCCACGCCATCGCCTTCCGGGCGGCCTCGTCGTCGCGGCCGACCAGCCGTTCGGCGGCGCCCGCCTGCACGACCATGCCGGACAGGTGGTGGGCGGCGATGTCGTGCAGCTCGCGGGCCATTCCGGCGCGCTCAGCACGGATCGCCGCCTCCAGGCGCTCCCGTTGGGCGCGGGCCTCCTCGTCGGCGCGGATCCGCAGCAGGTCGACGTAGCGGCGCCGCGTCCCCACGTAGGCGCCGACGAGCGCCGGGATCACGAACACCGGGAGGCCCGCGAGCAGCAACCCCAGCGACGCCGTCAGGGGGCTCTCCGAGATCAGCGGGAGCGTGATCTCGGGCGCCAGCCGCCCTATGACCAGGCTTCCGGCCGCCCAGTGCAGGAGGGTCGCGGCGACGACGACCGCCGCGAGCCGTCCGGGCCTGAGCCGGGTCCCGCAGGTGTAGGCGGCGACGAACAGCGCCGGCCCCTGGAGCCCGACCTCGGCCGGAAGCAGTGCCACCATGGTGACCTGGAACACCGTCGCGCCCAGGAGACAGGCGACGGGGTGACGGCGGCGTGCGCACACCGTCAGGGACTGGGCGACGAGCACGGCGGCGAGGGAGATCCAGGTGCCGGTCGGCACCACGACACCCTCCAGGTACTCCAGTGACGCGAGCAGGAACCCGACCAACCCGATCGAGACCGCGGTCAGCGCCACCGCCAGCGCCACGTCGCGGCGCCTCTCCCCGCGCAGCCCCACCCGGTCGAGCGTGTCGTCGACCAGGGCTGCCGCGGCGAACGGAGAACCCGGCACCCATCGCACCGGCCCGTCGTCGTTCGTCACCGCTTCCCCCTCCGTTCCGTCCTGAGCATGATGCCGGGGTCAGTACGACACGTCGACCGCGACCAGCCCGTACGCGAGCGCGAACCACTGCACGCAGAGCAGCGCCGCCAGGACCAGCGAGGCTCCCGTCCAGCGCTTCCACCCGGCGCGGCGGCGCACCTCGTCGAACAGCGCCCACGCCGCGGGGAGGACGGCGAGGATCCCCAACAGCTGCAGGCCTTGAAGCCCGCGCAGGGCCGCCTCGGGGACATCCCGCAGTCCCAGGAGCATGACGACCACCACGGCCCATCCGACGAGGGCCGTCAGCGCGGCGGCCACGCCGACACGGGTGAGCACCCGGGCCGCGCGTCCGGTCCCGTCCCGGTCGGGGCGGGGCTTCCGTCGGCGCGCCAGCGCCCCGATCGGCCAGGAGAGCACCGCGACGAACAGGACCGCGACGGACGACAGCAGGACCGGCAGCACCAGGGACGCGTCCTCGGAGGGCTCGGCCCGCAGGAGGGTGAACGCCGGGTCGAACACGATCGCCGCCATCCGGCCCTCGGACTCCCGCATCGTGAGCGTGCGCTGCCCTCCGACCTCACGCCACACCCACGGCTCGACCTCCTCGTAGACCGCGGGGGTCAGGGTTCCCGGCCCCGGGCTCACCAGGATCGTTCCGTCCTCCCGGGCCTGGATCCGGGTCTGGGTGAGGAGGTCGAACACCGACATGAAGGTGCTGTGCATCGTTCTGGACGCCGTGTAGACGCCCTCGGCCATCGCCGCGTGCTCCGCGGCCGTGTCCGTTCCCTCCGGGACCCGCCCCTCGCCCGGCAGGTAGCGGTCGGCGAACCCGTCGACGACCGCCTCCCGCAGGCGCAGGCTGTCGGCGCCCTCGTGGCCCCCGCCGTTGAGCGCCACGAAGATCCCGGTGCCGTGGTCGGGCTGGATCCGCACGTGGGCGTGGAAGTAGAGGGTGTCGCCGCCGTGGCCGAGCGCGCGGCGACCCTCACGGCCCTCCTCGAAGAACCCCAGTGTCATGCGCGGACCCTCGGCGAGCGTGCCCAGCGTGTCGGCGTCCAGCGCGGGGGAGTGCATGAGGGCGAGCGTCTCGGGGGTGAGCGGGGCCGTGCCCGGGTCGGCCTCACCAAGGTGGGCGAGCATGAAGCGGGCCATGTCCGGGGCCGAGGTGGTCAGCGCGCCCGCCGGGGCGTCGTCGACGACCTCGAAGCGCCCGGCCGGCCCGGTGCCGTCCGTGTACCCGTTCGCCAGGCGCTCGCGCAGGTCCTCGGGGAGCGGCTGGGAGAAGGTGGAGGAGTCCATACCGAGCGGCTCCAGCACCTCCCGATCCACGTACTCGTCGAAGGGGACCCCGCTGACGCGTTCGACGACGTAACCCGCGAGCGCGTTGCCGTAGTTGGAGTAGGCGGGGACGGTGCCGGGCGGATACACCTGGGCGGGCGGGTCCTCCGCCAGGTAGCGCCGGAGGTCGGGGGCGCCCTCGAAACGGATCATCCCCCTGATGCGCTCCTCGAAGCCGGGGGTGTGCGACAGCAGGTGCCGCAGGGTGACGGGGCCGTCGAACTCGGTGGGAACGGTGAAGTCGAGGTACTCGTCGACGTCGGTGTCCAGGTCCAGGGTCCCGTCCTCGACCAACGTCATCACGGCGGTCGCGGTGAGGAGCTTGGACACCGATCCGACGCGGAACAACGTGTCCTCGGGGTCGACCGGTACGGGTTCGCCACCGTCGGCGCCGGTGTCGGCGTACCCGTAGCCGCGGGCGGTGAGGAGTTCACCGTCGTGGACGACCGAGACGACCGCGCCGGGAATGCCGGTGTCGTCGAGCGCGGCGGGGAGCAGACCGTCGAGCCAGGCGTCGACGTCCTGCGCGGTGAGGTCGGCGGCGGCGGGCACGGGGGTCGCGGGAGCGGGGAGGCCGCCGGTCGCTGGGGCGGAGCAACCTGCGGCGATCACGGCGAGGACGCCCGTCGAGGCCGCCAGGGCGGCGACGGGACGTCGGCGGCGGCGCGGGGGTGGGGCGGTGGGGGTCACGGTCCCTCTCCTTCCGGTGGGGTGACCCCAGCGTCGCGAACCGGACCGGCACGGCACATCGGGCACGGATCGGCATTCCGGTTACGACCTTCGAAGGAGGCGGCTCCCCCGCTCGGCGGACATGTCACCTTGTCGACTCATCGCCGGAGCGATGTCTCGGCAGTCCGACTCACTCGACCGCTCACGCGTCTCACCCGTGCCCCGACGGGCGGCGTGACGGAGACGAGGGGCAGCTCGACCCGAAGCCGGACCACGGCCGAGCTTCGCTGTACTGACTGGTAAGTAACTTCTATCCCGCCAGCCATGGTGACGAGGAGCACACAGGCCTATCTTCTCTGCAGTGATGGCCCCCATCACACCCACCCCCACCATCCCCCCACCCCTTCACACCCCCACGCACGCCCGCCGTGCGGTGAAAGGCCCCCGCTGATGATCCGTCGCTCCTGTTACGTGCTGCTGTGCACCCTCCTGCTGCTCGTCTTCGCCCCCCTCGCCGCGAACGCCGCGCCGAACGTCCACTACGTCGCCCTCGGGGACTCCTACTCGTCGGGTACGGGCGCGGGATCCTACGACCTCTCGTACTCCTGCCAGCGGTCCTCCCGGGCCTACCCCGCGCTCTGGGCCGAGCGGAACGCCGTCCAGTCCTTCAGCTTCGACGCCTGCAGCGGCGCGACGTCCGCGAGCGTGCGCAGCGACCAGCTCGGCTCCCTGTCCGCCGAGACCACCCTGGTCAGCGTCACCAGCGGGGGCAACGACGCCGGATTCGTCGACGTCGTCCTGGCCTGCAGGACCGGAACGGACCAGGACTGCTTCTCCGCCCTGGACGACGCCGAGCTCTACATCGCCGAGACCCTGCCCGGTGAGCTGGACCTGCTCTACGCCGACATCCGCGAGGGAGCCCCGTCGGCCCACGTCGTCGTGCTGGGCTACCCCCGCCTGTACGAGACGACGCCCTGCTTCGGCGCCATCAGCGTCGAGCGGCGTGAACGCGTCAACGCCACCGCCGACACCCTCAACGCGGCGATCCACGACAGGGCGAGCGCCCACGGGTTCGCCTTCGCCGACGTGAGCCCCTCCTTCGAGGGCAGGCGTATCTGCGCCTCCTCGCCCTGGATCCACGGTCCCACCTGGCCGATCTCGAGCTCCTATCACCCGAACGGCAGCGGCCACGACTCCGGCTACCTCCCCGTTCTGGCCGGAGCCGTCGGCTAGGCACGCCGGAAGAGACGTGTCCACCGCGCCCTCCGTCCCCGGCGGGCGGGGTGGACACGCCGACCGTCACACCGGTTGCGGCTCCGCGCCGCGAACGCCCCGCGCCCTGACCGGCCTGGTCACCCGTTTGGCCACGCACGGCGGCATCCCCGACGCGGTCTCCGGCGCGCGGCGCTGGTAGACGCTGGGAGGTACACCGACCAACTCGGTGAAGCGGGTGCTGAAGGTGCCCAGCGACGAGCAGCCGACCGCGAAGCAGACCTCGGTGACGCTGAGGTCGCCGCGCCGCAGCAGAGCCGTCGCGCGCTCGACGCGCCGGGTCATGAGGTACGCGTACGGCGACTCACCGTAGGCCAGCTTGAACTGGCGGCTGAGGTGACCGGCGGACATGTACGCGCCGCGGGCGAGCGCCTCGACGTTCAGCGGCCGCGCGTACTCCCGGTCGATCCGGTCGCGGACACGGCGCAGCCGGGCGAGGTCGCCCAGTCGCCGCTCCTCGGCGCGTGCGCGCCCCCACGAGGGGTGGCACATGGAGAGCTCCTTTCCGTCGATGTCCGTGAGCCCGTGACCAGTCGGGTCAGCGCACCTCCTGGATGCGGATCATGTTGCCCGCCGGGTCGCGGAAGGCGCAGTCGCGGACGCCGTACGGCTGGTCGGTCGGCTCCTGGACGACCTCGGCGTCGAGGGCCTGCACCTTGTCGAAGGTGCCGTCGAGGTCCGGGGTGGCCAGCAGGATCCAGCCGTAGGTGCCCTTGGCCATCATCTCGGCGATGGTGCGGCGCTCGTCCTCGGTCATCCCGGGGTCGGCGTCCGGCGGCGCCAGGAGGATGGACGTGCCGGGCTGGCCGACGGGGCCGACCGTGATCCAGCGCATCTTCCCCTGGCCGACGTCGGTGCGGACCTCGAAGCCGAGGACGTCGCGGTAGAAGGCCAGGGACGCGTCCGGGTCGTCGTGCGGAAGGACGGTGGTGTGAATGGTGATGTCCATGACGATCAGACTAGGGAGCACACCCCGACCGGCGCTTCTCGATTCCTGACCGGCCCGGCCGCCAGCCCCGCGGCACGCCCGCCGGCGGTCGCCGCGTCCCGGCCTCAGTCGCGGACGACCTCGTACCGCAGGCAGGCGAAGGGCCCCTTGAGCCCGGCCTCCAGCGCGCGCAGCCGCACCCGCCCGTCCAACAGGGGAGCGCCCCCGCCCAGGCTGACCGGGGCGACGGACACGACGACCTCGTCGAGCAGGCCCATCCGGGCCAGGTCCGCGGCCAGACGGCCGCCCCCGACCACCCACACGTCGCGCCCGTCGGCGGCCTCGACCATCTCCCCGTGCAGATCCCGCAGCTCACGGTCGGTGTCGGCGCTGGCGAAACGCAGGTCCCCCTCGACCCGGGGAAGGTCGCGGTGGGTGAGGATCCAGGTGGGGGCCCGGTAGGGCCAGGGCTCGCCGCCCGTGTGCTCCCGGACCCACTCGTAGGTGGTCGCGCCCAGCACGATCGCGCCCGCGTTCTTGATGAAGTCCTCGACCTCGCTGAGGGCCTCGCCGCCCTCCGATCCCGGTTCGCCCCCCTCCACCGAGAACAGCCACTCCAGGGAGTTGTCCTGGTCGGCGATGAACCCGTCGAGGCTGGTCGCGGTGTTGTACACGGTCTTCACGGTGTGTCCCCTCGTCCTTCGTTGCGGTCGTGCAGCCATTCCAGGGGGTCGCCGTGGCCGACCTCGATCCCGGCCGAGCGCAGCATGTGCCGGACGGCCTGTCTGCGGTGCGCCGAGTACGTCAGGACGTGCGCCACGACCCCGCCGAGCATGAAGCTCTCCGGCGGATCGCACAGGGCGTCGATGAGCCGGTCGCCCCAGGCGTCCCGGCGGCCCATGTCGTCCACGGCCGCGATCCAGCGCGCGCCCGCCTCCTCGTGGCGGGACCGCAGCGACTCGGGGTCGTCGGCGCCCCGTTCGGGGAAGTCGGAACCCTCGATCGAGGCCAGCCAGACCTCCTTGGTCCACACCAGGTGCTCCAGGGTGGCGGCGACGGACTCCTCCGGCCCGTCCCAGGACAGAACGGTGCGACCGGGGTGCCACGCCCTCCGGTAGTCCTCCTCCGGCAGATCCGCGGCCAGGCGGAGGAGGAACGCCGTGTCGTCCACGTCGTGGTGGATCTGCAGCGCGGTCAGGTCCATGGCGGGACGGCTCCTCGGGTTCCCCTCCACCCACAGGTGGAGCGGCGGGTGGAAGTGGACGCCGTTCGGAGAGGGCAGCCACCGTCCGCTCCCCGCGGTGGTGGCGCTGGGCGGGTGGCCGAAGGCCCGGGTGAAGGCGCGGGTGAACCCCTCGACCGACGCGTATCCGGCGGAGAAGGCCGCGTCGGTGACGCTGGTGCCCTGGCCGATCTGCCAGGCGGCCCGCTCCAACAGGACCCGTCGGCGCAGCGCGACCGGTGACTCCCCGGTGTCGCGGGAGAACCTCCGGCTGAAGTGGAACGGTGAGGAGTGGGCGCGGCCCGCCATATCCGACAGGCGCGCGTTGTCCTCGTCCAGGACGGCGTCGAGGAGTTCACGCAGACGGTCGCGCCCGGACGGCGGTTCGTCGGTGGGAACGCTCATGCGACCAGTATGTTCGCGCGGCGGCCGTCACCGCTTGACCGATCTTGCCCTGTGGCGGGGGCCC
>NZ_ANBC01000793.1 GCF_000341125.1 Nocardiopsis lucentensis DSM 44048
GGCGGGCCACGCGCGGAGGGGGCGGGGCTCCGCGTTCCGGTGGACGCGTCCCCTTGTCGACTCGTCGCCGGATCGACTCGTCGACCCCGGGGCCGCCTCCAGCCCCCCGGCGACGCGAGCGGGGTGACGAGCGTGCGCCCGCTCACGCCGTGCCGTCAGGCCTCCCGCCGGGCGCCGATCTCCGCGATCAACCGCTCGACGCGCGTCCTGATCTCGTCGCGGATCGGTCGGACGGCCTCGACGCCCTGTCCGGCCGGGTCGGGCAGCGTCCAGTCCAGGTAGCGCTTACCGGGGAAGATCGGGCAGGTGTCCCCGCAGCCCATGGTCACGCACACGTCGGAGGCCTCCACGGCTTCGACGGTGAGGATCTTCGGGCTCTGGTCGGTGATGTCGATGCCGACCTCGGCCATCGCCTCCACCACGGCGGGATTGAGCGCGTCGGCCGGGGCCGAGCCCGCCGAACGCACCTCGATCCGGTCTCCGGCCAAGTGACTGAGCCAGGCGGCGGCCATCTGGGAGCGGCCCGCGTTGTGCACGCACACGAACAGGACGGACGGCGTGTCGGAGTGGGACATGGTGCGGGGCCTTCTCGTCTCGGTGGAGAGCGGGGACCGGAACAAGGGTCCTCACTCAACGCATCAGCGTTTGATGATGGGATAATATCAGCACATGCTGATGTCAGTTGAAGGTGACCTGATCAAGGCGCTGGCTGATCCGCTGCGCACACGGATCGTCGCCCTGCTCGCCCACGAGACCCTGTGCACCACGCACCTGGTCGCCGAGACCGGCGCCAGGCAGACCAACCTGTCCAACCACCTGCGGATCCTGCGCGAGGCCGGGGTGGTCGAGACCGAGCCGTGCGGACGCTACACCTACTACCGGCTCCGCCCCCAGGCGCTGGAAGGACTGGCCGGAGCCCTGGGCGAACTCGCCGCCACCGCCCGCGCCACGGCCGCCGCCGACCGGAAGCGGGCCTGCACGTGACCCGCACCGACCCCCCGACCGCCCCCGCACCGCCCGCCGCCCGCCTGTCCACCCTCGACCGCCTCCTCGCGGTCTGGATCCTGCTCGCCATGGCCGCCGGCCTGGGCCTGGGCCGCCTGGTCCCCGGCTTGGACGCCGCGTTGGCCGCCCTGGAGGTGGGCGGGATCTCCCTGCCCATCGCCCTGGGCCTGCTGATCATGATGTACCCGGTGCTGGCCAAGGTCCGCTACGACCGCCTGGACACCGTCACCGGCGACCGCCGCCTGCTCGTCTCCTCCCTGGCGGTCAACTGGATCGTCGGCCCCGCGGTGATGTTCGCGCTGGCCTGGATCTTCCTGGCCGACCTGCCCGAGTACCGCACCGGCCTGATCATCGTCGGCCTGGCCCGCTGCATCGCCATGGTGATCATCTGGAACGACCTGGCCTGCGGCGACCGCGAGGCCGCCGCCGTGCTGGTGGCCCTCAACTCCCTCTTCCAGGTACTGGCCTTCGGCCTCCTGGGCTGGTTCTACCTCGACCTGCTCCCCGGCTGGCTGGGCCTGGACACCGACGGCCTGGCCGTCTCCCCCTGGCTGATCGCGGCCAACGTCGTGATCTTCCTCGGCATCCCCCTGGCCGCCGGGTTCCTCACCCGGTACCTGGGCGAGCGGCGGATGGGCCGCGAGCGCTACGAGAGCGTCTTCCTGCCCCGGATCGGCCCGTGGGCGCTGTACGGACTGCTGTTCACGATCGTGTTGCTGTTCGCCCTGCAGGGCGGCACCATCACCAGCCGACCGCTGGACGTGGCCCGCATCGCGATCCCGCTGCTGGTCTACTTCGCCCTGATGTGGTCGGGCACCTTCGCCCTGGGCAAGGCGATCGGGATGGGCTACGAGCGCACCAGCACGCTCGCGTTCACCGCGGCGGGCAACAACTTCGAGTTGGCGATCGCGGTGGCCGTCGCCACCTTCGGTGTCACCTCGGGCCAGGCGCTCGCGGGTGTGGTCGGCCCGCTGATCGAGGTCCCGGTGCTGGTGGGGCTGGTGTACGTGTCACTGGCCTGGCGGCGAAGGTTCACCACCCGAAAGGAGTGGTGACCCGACGGGGCCCGGGTGAGACGGGCACCAGCGGGCCCCGCCCCTTGAACGCATCCCGTCACGACACACCAGCGATGAGCCGGGGCCACGGCGCCCCGGCACGTGGGAAGGGCCGGGAACGCACATGGAGCAACGGACGGTCGACGTCGCGGTCGTCGGCGGCGGACAGGCAGGGCTCGCGGCCGGATACTTTCTACGCCGGGCGAGGATCGACCACGTCATCCTGGACGGTGGTTCCGCCCCGGGAGGTTCGTGGACCGAGTACTGGCACTCACTGCGGCTGTTCTCACCGGCCGGCCACAGCATGCTGCCGGGCTGGTGGATGCCCGCCGAGGACGGGCACGAGTACCCGAGCGCGGCACACGTGGCCTGGTACCTGGCCGAGTACGAGAGCCGCTACGAACTCCCGGTACGCCGTCCCGTCCACGTGAGAGGTCTGGAGCGGGCGGAGGAGGCTCTGCGTGTGGTCACCGACCAGGGGGAGTGGCGGGCCCGCTTCGTCGTCAGCGCCACCGGCACCTGGGGTGGTCCCCACCTCCCGAACATCCCGGGGCGCGAGGAGTTCGACGGCAGACAGCTGCACACCGTCGACTACCGGGCACCGGAGGAGTTCACCGGTCAGCGGGTCGTGGTGGTCGGCGGCGGCAACTCCGCGGCGCAGATCCTCGCCGAGCTCTCTCAGGTCGCGGACACCACCTGGACCACGTCGCGCCCTCCGCGCTTCCTACCCGACGACGTGGACGGCCGGGCCCTCTTCGCCATCGCCACCCAGCGCCAGCGCGCCGTGCGAAACGGTGGCCGGGCGGCACGGGGTGTGGGCGACCTGGGCGACATCGTGATGGTGCCGACCGTCAGGGAGGCCCGGGACCGAGACGCGCTCAGGGCCGAACCGATGTTCACCCGTCTCACCCGCACGGGCGTGGCCTGGGCGGACGGAAGTGAACTGACCTGCGACGCGATCGTGTGGTGCACAGGATTCCGGCCGGCCCTGGACCATCTCGCGCCCTTGGGGCTGGCGAACGGCGCGGGCC
Source organism: Nocardiopsis lucentensis DSM 44048 (assembly GCF_000341125.1). Lineage (GTDB taxonomy): Bacteria > Actinomycetota > Actinomycetes > Streptosporangiales > Streptosporangiaceae > Nocardiopsis > Nocardiopsis lucentensis. Next base: position 3,092 of record NZ_ANBC01000793.1, read on the forward strand.
GGATAGCGCTGGAGGGAACCCGCGCGGTCGGCGAACCGCGGCTGTTCCTGTTGGGCTACGGCGACTGGACCGGGCCGGCCTCGGCCACGCTGGTCGGTGCCGGGCGCACGGCCAAGACGACGGTCGCCGAGATCACCGACGCTCTGGCTCACGAGGAATAGCGCTCTCGGCCGCGGGAGTGTCCGGGGCGGCTGAACAGCGCTGCCACGGATCCCGCGGCCGCCAGGGCGCTCAGTGCCGCGAACGCCCCCGCGTACCCGCCCAGTGCTCCGGCCAGCGACACACCGATCCAGGGGGCGAGCGCGGAGGCCAGCATCAGCGGGACGTGCATCACCCCGCTGACCCCGGCGTAGACCGCCGTGCCCCACCGTTCGGCCACCGCCGTGGCGTGCAGCAGGGTGAGCACACCGCGCGCCATGCCCGCCAGGACGGCGACCGCCACGACCAGCCCCCAGGGTCCGGGCACCAGCGCCAGGAGCAGGGATGTGGCCGCGCACGCGGCCAGGACGATCACCGTTCGGGGAACGGGTGCGGTTCTCCGCTCCAGGTGCGCGTAGACCAGACGCCCCGCCACCTGTCCGAGTCCTCCCAGGCCCAGTGCCCAGGCCGCGGTCGTGGTGTCGAAGCCCCTGGACTCCAGGAGGGGGACGAGGTTGACCACGCCCGCGTACACGGTCAGCGCCCCCGCCGCCAGGGCTGTGGTCAGCGCCCAGAAGGCTCGGCTGCGGATCACCGTTCCCACCGTCGTGCCCGGTCCGCCAAAGCCCTCGTCCACGCCGAGCCCCGCCCATGCGCGGGGGAGGGCGAAGGCGTGGAGCGGCACGACCACCAAGGCGACGACCCCGCTCAACACGAGGTAGGCGCACCGCCACCCCCACGCCTGTTCCAAGGCCGCGGTCACGGGCGCGAAGACGGTGCTCGCCAGCCCGCCGGAGAGCGTCAACGCGGTCAACGCCCGCACCCGTGCGGCACCGTACCAACGGGTGAGGGCCGCGAAGGCGGGCGGATAGTACAGCCCGGCCATGGCGGTCCCGGCCACGATCCACGCCAGGGCGAAGAAGACCGCGCTCGGGGCCAGGGCGATGCCCGCCACGGCCGGGACGGCGATCAGGGCCGCCCCGGTCATCACCGGCCGTGGGCCGTGCGTCTGCAGCAGCCTTCCCACGAGGACTCCGGTCAGACCCGCCGTGACCTGGGCCGCGGAGAAAAGGGCGGTGACCGTGGCCGAGGACCAGCCGGTGTCGGCGGGGATCGCCGTGGCCAGCACCGGGAAGGCGTAGAACAGCACCCCGTAGCTCGTGGTGACGGTGACGCACAGGACCGCCAGCCCCCGGCGCGCTCCGACCACGGGTACGGAGGCGTCGGGGGCACGAACGCGCACGGGTCTCAAAGGGTCCCGGCCGGCGCGGTGAGCTCGACCTCCTGGGGACCGCCCGCCGAGCAGCAGCCGCTACC
>NZ_ANBC01000794.1 GCF_000341125.1 Nocardiopsis lucentensis DSM 44048
TCTGAGGCGTCGGACAGGCCGGACCCGCCGCACACCCCGGTCTCGGGCAGGACCAGCTCCACCCGGTCGGCCGCCTCGTGGTCACCCGCGACGCGCGCGGCGATACTGCGCACCTGCTCGTATCCGGTCAGGGCCAGGAACGTGGGAGCGCGGCCGTAGGACTTCATCCCCGCCAGGTAGAAACCCTCCTCGGGATGGGACAGCTCCTTGGCTCCGTGGGGGTAGACCGTACCGCAGGAGTGCACATTGGGGTCGATGAGCGGGGCCAGTTCCACCGGGGCCTGGAGCGTCGGGTCCACCGCCAGCCGGATCTCGGAGAGGAACGACAGGTCCGGGCGGAACCCGGTCAGCACCACCACCTCGTCCACCGGATCCAGCGGCTGTCCGTTCCCGTCCACCAGCACCGGGCGCCCGTGCTCCGAACGGACCTCGGCGGCCCGGAAACCGGTGACGACCCGGATGTGCCCGGCCTCGACCGCCGCCTTGGCCCGCAGGCCCAGGGCCCCGCGCTCGGCGAGCTGGTCGGCCTCTCCGCCTCCGAAGGCGTCACCGACCTCACCCCGGCGCAGCACCCACACCGCCGTGGTTCCGGGCTCCTCCTCAGCGAGCGCGGCGAGGGCGACGATGGTGGTCAGAGCCGAGTGGCCGCGCCCCACCACCGCCGTGGCGCGGCCCGCGTGGCGGTCCCGCACCCGCGGATCCGCCAGGTCGGGGATCCGGTAGGAGATCCGCGCCCCAGCGGTGTCCTCGCCCAGGGCGGGCAGTCCGTCGGCGCCCAACGGATTCGGCGAGCCCCACGTCCCGGAGGCGTCCACCACCGCACGCGCCAGGACGCGCTCCTCGCCCCCCTCGGTGCGCACCCGTACCGTGAAGGGCTGCTGTTCCCGAGCCGCGTCGACGACGCGATCCCTGCCCAGACGGCTGACCCCGGTCACCTCGGCGCCGAACCGCACCCGGTCTCCCAGCGCCTCGGCCAGCGGAACCAGGTAGGACTCGACCCACTCCCGTCCGGTCGGGTAGACATCGTCGGCCGGACGCCGCCAACCGGTACCGGTGAGCAGCTTCTCCGCCGCCGGGTCCACCAGGTCGCGCCAGGAGGAGAACAGACGCACGTGGCCCCACTCGGCGACCGCCGCCCCGGCCCGTCCACCCCTCTCCAGGACCAGCACCGGAAGATCCCGCTCGACCAGCTCGGCCGCCGCCGCCAGCCCGGCGGGCCCCGCGCCGATCACCACTACCGGAAGCTCTACGGTCATGACACACCCTTCCATCGATGAGCATCTATGCAATGAGACTCTATCGACGCGAATCAATGGATGCAAGCATCGATATGCGTCGATAATGAGGGTATGAGTATGTTGAGCGCGCAACGCGATGCACACGTGCTGCCACCCGCCGACGCCGAGACCTACGCCGCCTGGTTCGCCTGCCTGGCCGAACCCATGCGCGTCCGACTGCTGCACGCCATCGCCACCGCTTCGGGGCCGATCAGCGTCGGAGAACTCGCGAAGTCGGTGGACATCCGCCAGCCCACGGTCTCCCACCACCTGCGCAAGCTCGCCGACGTGGGCTTCGTGACCCTGGCCAAGGCGGGCACCACGACCCAGGTGGTGGTCAACCCGACCTGCTGCACGGGCCTACCCCACGCAGCCGACGCCGTCATGGGCATGCTCAACGCCCGCCCCTGCTGCCCCACCGACCTGCCCCCCGGTGTCACCACGCGCGCCATGACCGACACGGACCTGGACGCGGTGCGGGAGATCTACGCCCAAGGCATCTCCACCGGCCACGCCACCTTCGAAACCGAGGTCCCCGCGGCGGAGAGGTTGAAGAACACGTGGCTTCCCGGGCACCGCTGGGTCGCCGAGGCCGACGGACGCGTGATCGGGTGGGCCGCCGCCGCAGCCGTCTCCCAACGCGAGGCCTACGCCGGGGTGGCCGAGACATCGGTCTGCGTCGCCGAGGGCGCCCGCGGCCGGGGAGTGGGCAAGGCACTGCTGCACCGCCAGGTCACCGAAGCCGACGCGGCCGGGATCTGGACTCTGCAAACGTCGATCTTCCCCGAGAACCGCGCGAGCCTCGCCCTGCACCACCAGGCGGGCTTCCGCACCGTCGGCGTGCGTGAGCGCATCGCCCGCCAGCGCGACGCATGGCGCGACACCGTTCTGCTCGAGCGTCGTCGTCAAACCGACGGCGGTGCGGCCGACGACGCACACCGCACCACGGACTCCGGCTGTTCGAACTGCTGAACACCGCGTACCCGCACCTGCGGTCCGGGCCGGCGGCGACTTCGGCCCCGGCCCGGCGGACGTCCGTTCGAGACGCTCTAGTGCTGTGGCCGGAAACGTTCGCCCGGGTGCTCTCACGCCGCGA
>NZ_ANBC01000795.1 GCF_000341125.1 Nocardiopsis lucentensis DSM 44048
CCCACGGGACCCGCTGGCGATGGGTGGCCACCACGCAAGTTGACGACGACGAACGCTTGGGACCCTTCCGAGAACAGCGTCGCCCAGCGCACCTACGAGTCGTCGACGGCCGACGTCTTCCGTGACTTCGCTCAGGCTCCGGCCTCGCTGCGGTTCAGCAACAAGGCGGAACGACGCCGGATCTACCGACACGTCTACGGGGATTCGTGGTGGGTCGACCTGGACGTCATCGACGGCGAGGCCGTCGAACTGGCTGAGCGCGACGAGGCCCAGGCCGAAAGGTTCTTCGGCAACCGGATCACGTCGGGCACCGCCTCTTGGCTGAACGCCGCATCATGGGCTGAACGAGAGGAAGAACGAGCGGTCCCCGACGGCAGCCGGATCGTTCTGGGCTTCGACGGATCGGACCTGGACGACTGGACGGCCGTGCGTGCCGAGACACTCGACGGCTTCCAGTTCACCCCCGCCTACGGTCCGGAACGGCGACCGGCCATTTGGAATCCGGCCGACTACGGCGGACAGGTTCCCCGCCTTGAGGTCCGCGCCGCGATCGAAGAATTGATGCGCCGCTACGACGTCGTGCGTCTGTACGCCGACCCGCCGTATTGGGAGACCGAAGTCGACGAGTGGGTCGACGCCTACGGTGAACGTCGCGTCATCCGCTGGCACACGCGCCGCATCGTGCAAATGCACGCCGCCGCCGAGCGGCTCAAGACCGATGTCACGAAAAGCGACACGACATGGTCGCACGACGCCTGTCCCATCACCGCGGCACACGTGGCCAACTCAAGAACGGCTGCGAGACCCGGTGACCGATACGTGCTGAGAAAGGCTTCGTCGGCGCAGAAAATCGACGCCACCGTATCGTCGATCCTCGCTCACGAGGCCGCCTGCGACGTGATTTCCGCAGGTCTGGCGACCCGTAAGAAGAACTACGTCTATACCGCGTAATGAGGCGAGAGGGGTGGCATGGCCACGCTTGAACAGGCTCAGGTGCTCGTCACCCTGCTGGAGAACGAGCTGAACGCCCGCACCGGCGAAGCCGAGCGACTGAACGGCTACTACCGAGGCGAGCAGCCGCTGCGATTCGCCTCATCGGAATTCCGCGAGTACTTCGCCCAGCGTTATCGGGAATTCGCGGACAACTGGACGCAGGTGGTCGCCGACTCCCCGGTCGAACGGCTCACCGTCACCGGCATGAAACCCGCCGGGTCCGACGGGGCGGATCGTGAACTGTGGCGGGTCTGGCAGGTCAACGGCCTCGACGCCGACTCGCAGCTGGGGTTCCTCGGAGCCGGAACGACGGCACGGTCGTTCGTCCTGGTCTGGGGCAACCCCGACGACGACACCACGCCGGAGGTCACGTTCGAGGACGCGCGGGAGTGCGTCGTCGCCTACGAGCCCGGCAGTCGACGACGGCGTCGCGCGGCGCTCAAACGCTGGCAGGACGGTCACACCGAGTTCGCGACCCTCTACCTGCCCGACGAGGTCTGGAAGTTCCAGAGACCGCTGCTTCGGCACGCCCGCTCGTTCCACCCCACGGGCTCCGGCGGCATGACGTGGCAGCCACGTGATACCGCGGACGAGCCGAACCCGCAGCCCAACCCGCTGGGGAGAGTCCCGGTCGTCGAGCTCGCCAACCGTCCGACACTCGCCGACGAGCCGATGTCGGACGTCGCCGGCACGATCGCCATGCAAGACGCGATCAACCTGCTCTGGAGCCAGCTGTTCACCGCCGCGGACTACGCGGCGTTCCCACAGCGGGTGATTCTGGGCGCCGATATGCCGACCACCCCGGTCCTCGACGAGAACGGCCAGGTCGTCGGCGAGAAGCCGGTCCCGATGGAGAAGTTCGCCGTCGACCGCGTTCTCTGGATCACCGGAGAGCAAGCCAAGATCGCCGAATGGTCGGCCGCGAACCTGGCCGCCTACACCGACGTGATCGAGGTGGCGGTCGGGCACATCGCGGCTCAGACCAGGACTCCCCAGCACTACCTGATCGGGCGGATGGCGAACCTCTCCGGCGATGCCTTGATCGCGGCGGAGACCGGGTTGGTCAAGCGGGTCGAGGAGAAACAGCTGTGGTTCGGCCAGAGCCTGCGCGAGATGTTCGCCCTGATCGCGCTCGCCCAGGGAGACCAGGCCAAGGCGCGCGCGATCGCCGCGGGCAGCGTGCTGTGGGCGGACGTCGAGTCACGCTCCCAGGCCCAGCTGGCCGACGCGCTGCTGAAACTCCAACAGGTCGGCTTCCCCTTCGAATGGATCGCGGCCCGGTACGGGCTCACCCCCACTGAGATCGCCGACCTGCTCGCCATGAAGGAACGAGAGGCGGCCGCGGACCCGATCGGCGCGATCGCCGCGGAGATGGGCCGCTCCTAGACCACACGGCTGAACGGACCCCGCGGAGAGCGAGGTGTGGCCGTGTCTTTGGACCTCGCTCTCGAACATCAGGCTCAGCAAGCCCGGATCGCCGCGAACGCCGCGCGCGACGTCGTGAATTCCTGGCGCGACACGATCGACCCCGACAACATCCGCGAGTCCTTGCGGAGCTTCGTCGACGAGGCCGTGGACGTCGTCACGGCGGCGCAGTTCGTGACAGCGGAGGGCGCGGAGTCCTACTTGGATCGGGTGCTTCCCGGTGAGCCGCCCGCGCGGCTGAACCCGAGAGCTCTGGCCGGGGTGGCATCCGACGGGCGCGACCTCTCGACCCTGCTCGCACGGCCCGCGATCACCGCGCTCGGCCTCATCGCCAAGGGCGCATCGGTGGAGAGGGCGATGGCCGCGGCCAGGGTGTCGTTGGAACGCATCGTCCGCACCCAGGTGGCCGACGCCGGACGCGCCGCCGACCTCACGGGTCTTACCGCGCGCCCTGAGGCGGTCGGTTACACCCGGGTCGTCAACCTGCCCGCCTGTGCCGATTGCATCGCGCTGGCGGGCCAGCTCCTCTCCTGGTCCGAAGGGTTCGCGCGGCACCCGCAGTGCGACTGCGCGGTGATGCCGTTGACGGCCGACGATCCACCCCCGCAGTCGCCGCGGGAGCTCTTCGAGCGGATGAGCCCTGACGAGCAGGCGCGCCGGTTCGGCGCGGCCCGGGCTGAGGCGATCCGGGAGGGCGCCGACATCGGACAAGTCATCAGCACGCGTCGACGTATGAGTGTCGCCGGAAGGCGCCTGGACGCTGCGGAGAGCACGACGAATGGCGAGAACTCGGACCCGCGAACTGAGGCCCTCGTCGACGGTGATCGTGTCCGCGCATCACGTGGTGGGCGGACAATGCCCGATCAGATCATCGCAGAGTCGAACGGGGACCGTGAGGCAGCTGTTCGGGGATTGACCGGGTACGGCTACGTGACGCCTACGGAAGGCGAAGAGGTATCAACCACCGACGACAGGCCGGACAGTTCGACGTCATCGGTATCGGAGCAGTCTGCTACGGAGGTAAATCCTCGTCTCCTCGGTGGGAACATCGTGGTCTCGGACCCTGATGCCCCGCACGCCCAGATCCTGGACACCGTGGTGGGTATCATCGCCGATCTCCACGCACTGCCTGATCCGATACCTCCGATCCCCTTGGTCAACGAGGATCGGCCTAACAGACACGGAGCATACATACGTTTCGAGGACGGCACGCCCTACCAGTTCAGAATCAGCGCGAACTCCCCGACGCCTCATTTGACTACCGCCCACGAGCTGGGGCACGTCCTTGATCACCTCGTCCTAGGAACGAATCCAAGGTTGGACGCGAGCACGACAGAGGTTGAGGGCATTCTTCGGGAGTGGCGGGGGACGGTGATGTCAACGGCGCTTTACCGACTTCTGGACAGCCTCGATCCGGCCGAGCGAGGTGCCATCATCGGGCAGGTTGTTTCCTTAGACGGTACATCACGCATGGTTCGGGCTACTTCTGATGAGATCTCGTACCTACTGTCTCCTGCAGAGCTTTTTGCTCGCTCTTACGCCCAATGGGTGACACTCAGATCGGGTGATGATACCCTGATTGAGGAACTCGAGTATGTGCAAGATCTGACCATTGGGCGCGAAGGTGAGCAAGTCGCGGGTTACGCTCAGATTCCGCAGCAATGGGACGATGAAGATTTCGAACCACTCGAAGGTGTCTTCGACCGCCTCTTCGACCGCATGGGCCTCCTGGAGTTCGAACTGTGACTGAGAACAAACCGCTGACCCAGATACTCCGCGAGGAAGGTGTAGATGCCTTGCGGAGGCGTCTCGCTGAGATCGAGGATCGAGTTCACCGAGAAAAGGTGACGGAGGTAGCCCCTCCCATTCCCACCCACTCGTGCGTGGAAATTGTGGAACGTGATCCTCATGATTTGCCCTGATGTCGGTTGGGCTCTCCCAGGCGGGCTCCGCTGTCACACAAGGGGCTGCGGCTGTCCGGCATTCCGGATGGGCTGCTGAATCGCTGCACTCCAGGGCGACGTGAGCGGATTGAAGTTTCTTCGTTTTCAACCAGAGGAGAATCGGCTCAGCTGTATGCTGATAGCCCGGAAGAACCGTTCCGGCCTGCTAACGACACTCCAGTGATCTTCGCCCTAATCAATGGTTTTGGGGTACCCTTGAAGGGTGTTGGAATCACCGCAGACAGCGTCGAAGTCATCTTCGACGGCGAGATCGAGTCGTTGAACTCTGACTACGTGAATGGTCGAGTGGAGGCGTAACTCTGATGGATCCGGTGAACGACACCCCTCAGATGCTGTACCGGCGCACTGAGGAAGGGGAGATGGTGGCCTATGTTCCGGAAGATGAACTCAACACGCCCGAAAGGCGAGCTGCGGCTTCCGCCTATCGCGATCGACTGAAGCGCCGCATTGACGCTTATGTTGCTGAGGGGCTGATCGACCCCGTCGACCTCGATTGATCTTCTCCCGACAGCACTCTCCCGACCCCGCCGCTGGCGGGGTTTTCTCATGCCCGCGTGCGATGCCCGCCCACCCCCACCCCCCACTTCGGTTGCGTCGGCGCTCGCCTGAGCACCATCCGATAGCCGATCACAGAACTCGTTCCTCCTGGGCTCACGCGGGACGCGGCTGAGCGCGCCCCAGGTCGGCCCCCTCACTCTCGTCAACGAAAGGAAAGGGGGTCGCCCGTGGCGCTAGCACCCCTGGCCACCGTCACCGACGCCCAGAACCTGGGCCTGGTCGTGCCCACCGAGGAAATCCCTCTGCTGGAGGCCTACCTGGCCGCTGCCTCCGCCGCGGTGCGCGACGCCGCGGGAGCGCCCATCGGCCAGACCACCTCCACCATCACCGTGGAGGCCGAGGCCACCCAGAGCCTCCACCTGCCCGGGCCGCCCGTCACGTCCGTGTCCAGCGTGACCGTGGACGGCGCGCCGGTCACCGACTACCGCCTGACCTCCGGCACCTTGTGGCGGGCGGGCGGATGGTCGTCCGACGGCACCCCACGCCGGGTCCAGGTCACCTACACGCACGGCTTGCCCGAAGTCCCCTCCGACATCGTGATGCTGGTGTGCCGCATCGCCGCCGCGACCCTGCTCGCCTGGCGGGCGGAGACCGACGGCAGCGGCCTGGCGGCCACGGACATCCGCCAGGAGCGGATCGGCGACTACTCCGTGACCTACGGCGGTGACGGTCGGATCACCGAGCTGGAGCTCTCCGACCGGCTCACGCGACGCCTGGCCAGGCGGTTCGGCGGGGGTGTCGGTCTGGTGAGGTCCCGGTGAGGGGCGGCACCGGCCGCCTGCTGAACACCAGCGTCGAGGTCTGGCGGGTGGCGCTCGCCGACGACGGCGGGGGCGGCCAGGTCGAGACGTGGACATCGCTCGGCGACCAACGCGCCCGGCTCTCCCAGCCGTCGTCCTCCCAACGCGAGGTCGGGGAGCAGGAGGGCGCCAACATGACGCACGTGGCCTACCTGAGCCCCGGGGCGGACGTCCGCCGCGGGGACCAGTTACGGCGGCCGGACCTGGTCCTGGAGGTCGTCGCCGTCTTCACTCCGTCCGTGCGCGGCACCTACCTGCG
>NZ_ANBC01000796.1 GCF_000341125.1 Nocardiopsis lucentensis DSM 44048
ACGTGGGCCGAGGACGTGTACAAGGGCGCGGTGGCCGACGTTCCGGTCGACTCCGGCGACCTCGCCCGCGCGCTGGAGATACGCGTCGAGGGCTCCGGGGCGACGACCGACGCGCGGGTCGGCATCTGGTCCGACGACGAGTACTACGGCCAGTACGTCGAGTACGGCACGTCGAAGATGTCCGCGCAGCCGTTCATGTATCCCAACGTCCAACGGGCGAACCGCAAGGTCCGCGGCTGGGTCGCGGACGGCGTCGCGAAGCGGGCCGGCTGATGGCGTCCGCGGCGTGGCCCCTGCAGCAGGCCATCTACCAGCGGCTCGCCGGTGACACGGAGCTGACCGCGATCACCGGCGTCCACGACGAGGTCCCCGAAGCGGCGACCTACCCGCACGTCCTGATCGGCGAGGTCGTCGAGGAACCCGACGACAGCCACGACAACCAGGGCCTGACCGTCGCGTTCGTGCTGCACATCTGGTCGAAGTACCGCGGCTACGGCGAGATCGGCCGCATCCTCGCCCACCTGGACCGGCTGCTCGACCGGCGGCCGCTCACCGTTGACGGCTTCGAACTGGTCGCGATCTTCCGCGAGCACCACCGGATGCTGCGCGACCCCGACCCCACCATCCGACACTGCCCGGTCCGGTACCGGGTGTGGCTGAACAAGGAGAGATGACATGGCAGGACGCGACGGTTTCGGTACCGAGCTCCGACGGGGCGACGGCGACCCCGGCGGCACCGGGGAGCTGTTCACCCCCATCGGCAACGTCGGCACGTTCTCCGGCCCCAACAGCGAGCGCGAGACCTACGACGTCACGGCGCACGACTCCCCGTCGAACTTCCGCGAGTTCATCGGCGGCCTGATCGACGGCGGCGAGGTGTCCGTCGAGGTCCACTACGACCCGGACAAGCACGACGTCATCTACGGCGACTTCAAGAACCCCGACCCCGTCAACTACGAGATGCAGTCGCCTGCCGGTGAGGTCTGGGCCTTCGCGGCGCTGCTGACCGGGTTCGAGCGCGAGATGCCCATCGACGGGCAGATGGCCGCGACCCTGACCTGGCAGGTGTCCGGCGAGCCCACCATCACCCCCGCCCCGTAGCCCGATCGATAAGGACGACGCACAGATGACCACCAGCCAGAAGACGGAGTTCCTCGGCCGCGACGCGATCCTCGGCGCCGACGACCTCGCCTACTCGACCGTCGACGTCCCCGAGTGGGGCGGCACCGTGCGCATCCGCGCCCTGACCGGCACCGAGCGCGACCGGTTCGAGGCCGAGATCGCCGGGAACACCAAGCGGCTCAAGCTCGACAACGTGCGCGCGAAGTTCGTCGCCAAGTGCATCGTCGACGCCGAGGGCAACACCGTGTTCAGCACCTCGGACGTCGCCGCACTGGGGCAGAAGAACGCCGCCGTCCTGAACCGGGTGTTCGAGGCGTGCCAGCGCCTGTCCGGGCTGACCGACGACGACGTGGACGAACTGCTGGGGGAATGAGGCGCCGGCCAGAGCGGGAGTTCTACTTCCGTTTGGCCGGCCACCTCGGCATGCCCGTCGCCGAGCTGCTCGCCCGGACGAGCTCACGCGAGCTGACCGAGTGGGCGGTCTACGAGCGCCGCGCCGGACCGCTCGGCGCGCGCCGCGGCGACATCCAGGCCGCCATCGTCGCCGCGGCCGTCTACAACGTCAACCGTAAGAAGGGCGCCAAGCCCGTCGACCCGGAGAAACTGTTGCCGACCTGGGACGACTACCAGTCGGACGAACAGATGTGGTCGGCGATCCGGCAGGCCAACGCCGCGATGGGCGGCACCGAGACCGACTAACCGAGCCGGGCGGGAGGTGATCCCGCGTGGCGACCGTCGCATCCCTGCTCGTCAAGCTGGGATTGGACAGCAAGAAGTTCGACAAGGGCGTAGGCAAGGCCGTGCGCGGCCTGGACGACCTCACCAAGAAATTCGACCGGCTCGGCGACATCGGGAAGGTGTCGGCGATCACCACCGCCACCTCCGCGATCACCTCGTTGGGCGCCGCCGCCGGTCCCGCGTCCGGGGCGGTGCTGGCCCTGCCCGCCGCGGCCCTGGTCGCCGGCGCCGGCATGGCCACCCTCGCCACGGGGCTGTCCGGGGTGAGCGAGGCGATGTCCGCCACCGGCGGCACCGCTCAGGAGCTGGAGGAGGCCCTGTCCGGGCTGGCTCCCAGCGCCCAGTCGTTCGTCCGTTCCTTCGCCGGGGTCCGGGAGCAGTTCGCCCCGATCCAGACGGCGGTGCAGCAGAAGCTGTTCGCCGGTCTGGGGGAGGAGCTCTCGGCCCTGGCCACCGGCGCCATGCCCACGCTCGAAACGGGCATGACCGCGGTCGCCTCAGCACTCAACAGCCTGGGCGCCGAGGCGATGCGGACGATGAGCACACCCCTCTTCCAGGGGCAGCTGGCCGCCATCTTCGACGGCACCGCCAAGGCGACCTCGTCGTTCTCCGGTGTCGTCTCACCGCTGATGACCGTGCTGGCCCAGCTGGCCGTGGCGGGCCTGCCGCTGATCGAGCGGTTCAACGAGTGGGCCGCTGGAGCGTTGGAGAGCGCGGCGGCGTTCCTGACCTCCGAGAGCGGCGCCGCCAAGCTCTCCGACATCGTGCAGCGGGCGGGCGACGTCCTCGCCCAGCTCGGCTCGATCGCGGGCAACATCGGCTCCATCCTCGCGGGGGTCTTCGGCGCCGCCTCGGGTCCGGGGTCCGATCTGCTGACCACGATCGAGGATCTGACCGCGCGGTTCGCCACGTGGGTGAACTCCGCCGAGGGGCAGGAGCAGCTCGGCGAGATCTTCGGAACGCTCAACCAGATCGCGACGGACCTGCTCGCGATCCTGCCCGGGGTCGGAGCGGTGATCGGCACGATCGCCGCGGCCTTCACCAGTCTTCCCGGTCCCGTGCAGTCGACCGTGACGCAGATGCTCGCCTGGTCGATCGTGCTCGGACCCGTGGCGGGCAAGCTGTCCGGTCTCGTCGGCGTCGTCCAGACCATGGCACCCGCCCTGAAGACCATCGGCGGTCCGCTGGTCACACTCGGCAAGACGCTGGGCAAGCTCGGCGTGCAGGCCCTGATCATGGGCGGCAAGATGCTCGCGGGCTGGATCATGGGCATGGGGCCCATCGGCTGGATCATCGCCGCGGTGATCGGTCTGGTCGCGCTGATCATCATCTACTGGGACCAGATCGTCGCCGCGATCACCGCCGCGTGGGAGTGGATCAAGCAGGTCACGATCGCCGTCTGGAACGCGGTGATGGAGTGGCTGACCGGGGTGTGGAATTCGATCCTCGCCGGTCTGACCGCGGCCTGGGAGTGGATCAAGAACGCGATCTCCGCGGCGTGGAACTGGATCGTGGGGCTGTTCATGACCTACCACCCGGTGGGCATCATCATCTCCCACTGGGACCAGATCAAGGCGTTCTCCGCCGCCGCCTGGCAGTGGATCAAGGACAAGATCAGCGCCCTGTGGAACGGTCTCGTCGGCTTCATCTCCGGCGGGGTCGCCAAGGTCAAGGCGTTCATCACCAACGGCTTCAACACAGCGAAGGCCATGGCCGTCGCCGCGGTCGTCGGACTGCACAACCGTGTGCGCGCCACGATCGCCCGGGTGGTCTCGACCGTGCGCGGCATCCCCGGAAAGATCAAGTCGGTCTTCTCCAACGCCAAGAACATCCTGCTCCGCGCGGGTCGCAACATCATCCAGGGACTCATCGACGGTGTGTCCCGGATGATCGGCTCCCTCCGGGACAAGTTCAGCTCGGTGACCGGCATGATCCCGGACTGGAAGGGCCCGATGCGGGTCGACATGAAGCTGCTGGAGCCGTCGGGTGCGGCGCTGATGTCCGGACTCGAGCGCGGTGTGGAGGGCGGTCTGCCCGGGTTGCGCTCCACCCTGCGAGGGGTCACCCGCGAGATCCCGTCCAACATCGACACGACCATGCGCCACTCCGGTGGCCAGCAGTCCGGTGTGGTGATCGACGTCACCGGTGCCGACGAGGACATGAAGCGAATGATCCGGCGCATGGTCCGCCAGGGCGGTCTCGACATGCGAGGGAGGTGAGTCGTGGCGCTGCTGCCGCTGTCTTTGGTCGTAGAGCTGCGGGTCGACGGGACGTGGGTGGACATCACCCGGGACGTCTACACCCGTGAGGACATCGCGATCGTGCGAGGCCGACCCGACGAAGGCGATGAGGTCGACCCCGGGAAGTGCAGCCTCGTCCTCAACAACCGGCAGGGCAAGTACTCGCCGAGGAACCCCCGATCGCCGTACTACCGGCGGATCGGACGCAACACCCCCATCCGCGTCGGTGTGAACACCCCGAACGGTCTCGTGTGGCGGTTCCACGGGGAGGTCGCGAGCTGGCCGCCCCGGTGGGACGTCTCGGACACGGACGTGTGGGTTCCCATCGAGGCCGCCGGAATCCTGCGCCGGCTCGAACAGCAGGGCGCCCCGTTGCAGACGGCCCTGCGCCGGCTGTACGAGCGGTACGACCCGGTCGCGTATTGGGTTCTGGACGACGCGGAGGCGGCCGGGGCCCGGGGCGCTTCGGCGGTGCCGGGTGGTTCCGCCATTCGTTGGGCCCTCTGGGACACCACCACCTTCACGGCGGTAGCCACGCCCCCTGACTGGGAACAGGACCCGCCAGGGGAGTGGATGGACCGCATGGTGGCGACCGTTGGAACTCGGGGCATCGCTACCGGAGCGGTACCAGGACGCTCGGCCACTTGGGTGGTGGACCAGATACGCGCTGGTCGTGGTGGACAAGACGCCATAGCCATCACGACTCGCACGCCAAGTGGCGCCACCGAGACGTGGTTTCTGGGTGAGGATCCGACTGTGAACCCCCGTGAGCTGAATCTTTCCGTCCAGTACACGGTGGAGGAGCAGTCCTCTTCGAGCGCGCTCCTGGGAACAGTGGAGGCCACCGGGCTCGTGGACGGTTCGGCTCATCACGTCCGGTTGTCGGTTACTCGTGAAGGTTCCGGTTCGAGGTACGCGGTGATCGTCGACGGCGTCGAAGTGATAGGGGGGACCAGACCTGTGCACCCGGGTGTGGTCTCTTCCTGGGGTTACCACTGGTGGTGGGCCGATGACGGTGTGTCCGACCACATCCGCCTCGGCCACGTCGCCGTGTGGGGCCCCAACGCCCCCGACGCCGCAGCCGCCACCGCGGCCCTCCGCGGCCACGCCGGGGAACCGGCCGCCGAACGGATCCTGCGGTTGGCCGACGAGGAAGGACTTCCGATGACCGTGGTCGGAGACGTCGCCGACACCGTCGCGGTCGGCCCCCAGTACCCCGACGACGCGGTCTCGCTCATCCGCGAGGCGGCGGCCGTGGACGGAGGAATCCTCTACGAGGCCCGCGACCAGTTCGGTTTGGCTTATCGGACGCTGCGGTCCATGTACAACCGCGGCGCGCAGTTGAGTGAATAGGAGACACACATGGCCCTCGCGGCGGACTTTCGCAACCGGCTGCTCGACGGAGGGGGTGTCGGTGAGGCGGTGACCGCCTCCCTGCACACCTCGACCGCGGAACCGACCGCCGGTTCCGACGAAGTGACCGGCGGGTCCTACGCGCGGCAGTCGATCGCCTGGGCGGCGGCGTCCTCTGGTTCGGCCTCCGTCGCGCAGGAGATCGCGTTCAACGTTCCCGCCGGGACCACGGTGCGGTGGGTCGGGCTGTGGGACGCCGCGTCCACCTGGCTCGGAGCCCTCAAGACGTCGACGGACGAAGTCTTCGAATCGGCGGGTGTGGCCCGTGTCGACCCGGCCACGATCAACCTGACCAACCAGCCCTGAGGGGGTCGGCGTGGCTGTCACCGTCGACAACTCTCTCTCCGGCCCGGGCGGCACCGCACCGACGGCCGCGTCACTGGCGGCCACGGCCAGGACGGGGACGGCCGCGTTGGTCGCCCCGGAGCGGTCGGTCTACTCGGCGAGCCGTACCCTGCACGGACTCGGCACGATCGACATCGCCACAGGGCACCATCGCGCCAACTCCACACCGCGTGTGGAAGTGGCGCTCCCGCCGGCCCCGTGGCACATGCGCTGGTACGTGTACCCGCCCGCGCTCCAGGCCGCCGGATTCGGCGCTGACGAGGTGCGCTGGGTCGCCCGCTTCGGGGGCTACGGCCTGGTCCTGCACGAGACCTCGGGCGGCAACGTGGGTCTGCGCTTGCAGGCGGACGGGCTCGCCCAGGCCCCTCTGGTCCCGGCACAGACCGGTTCAGCCGTGTCGCTCAGCCAGTGGCTCCGCATCGAGGCCACCTCGGACGGCACCGACACCGTCGTCCGCGTCTACCCGGGGCACGCCGCGACCGGGGCGCGCGTCGCGACGTGGTCCGGCACGGGACTGCAGGGAAGCGTCACGGCCGAGCTGACGGCGTACCGTTACCGGCGCGGCGTGCTCCTCCAGCCGGGCGACAATGACGCCGACTTGCCCGGTACACCGGTCCAGGATCGCCAGCAGCAGATCCTGGTCTGGGACCCCGACGAGCTCCCCGTCTACCAAGACGACGGCGACTACGGGCAGGAGACGGTGACCGCCGTCGAACGGTTCCAGACCGAGTTCGGCCTCGTTCCGGTCGATGGTGAGATAGGCCCGGAGACGGCCGCGGCGCTCGACCTGGTCGTCGCCGAGATCCAGGGGGATCCCCTTCCCCCCTCCACCCACATATCGCACCTGGCCGTGTCCGACGGAGCCGCGATCGGCTCCGCTGACACGCCCCTGACCTCGGCTGCCACCACCCTGGAGGCGTCCGGTGACGCCACCGTCACCCCGGACTTCAACGTGGTGACCGCCGTCGCCAACGTCGGTGTGGTCGGCTCCGCGCAGGTCACCAAGGAGGTGACCGTCTCCGCGTCCGCGACGGTAGAGGTATCCGACGAGACCCGGATGTCCAAGGACACCACGGTGCTCGCCGACACCACCGTGGAGGTGTCGGGGACGGCGGGGGTCACCGAGTCGGCCGGTGTGGCGGTGGACTACGCCGCGGGTCACATCAGTCCGCCGTTCGAGCCGGTCGAGGACGACCTCCACGTCGCCAACGACATCACCGTCTCCGGTGCCGGTGGCGAGTACCGCCTCACGGTCACCGACGGCCCCCTGGGCGTGGAAAGCGTCGGCAGGTACAAGGCCAGCGACGAACTCAACGTCGCCGACGAGGGACAGTTGGCCTCTCAGGCCGGTTGGCGAGCCCACCTCGGTACACACGACGACGCCCGTTACCCCGTGGTGCACGTCAACCTGGCGGGTTCACCGGAGCTGGCGGGCACCATCGCCACCCGGGACTGCGGGGACAGCCTTCAGGTCCTCAATCCGCCGCCGTGGTTGCCGCCGAGGCCGATCGAGCTGCTGATCCAGGGCTACGAGGAACGGTTGAACCTGTACCGGTGGGATGTGACGTTCAACGCCAGCAGCGGCGAACCGTGGATCGTCGGTGAGGCCGCCGACGGTGCCGCTGTTGGATCCGCGGCCGCGCCGGACCGCGCGGACACCGCGGGTTCGGCGCTCGCCCTCGCCATCGACGACACCGAGACGACGCTCTCCGTCGACACGGGATCCGGTCCTCCGTGGATCACCAGCGCCGAGTATCCGGACGACTTCCCCTTCGACGTCGTCGTGGACGGCGCCGAGGTGATGCGGGTGGCGTCCATCGTCGGCGACGGATTCTCGGCGCCGCAGACCCTGGAGGTCTCCCGAGGGGTCAACGGCATCACCAAACCGCACCAGCCCGGAGTGGACGTGCGCCTCGCCCAACCCATGACCACCGCACTCTGACCAGAAAGGAGGCGCCGCCATGCCCTTTCCATGGCTCGCGGGCATGCGAGTGACAGCCGAGCGCCTCAATGAGCACAACCCGATCCTCGTGTACAAGAGCGCGACCGAGAACCGCACCAACACCAGCACGGTCGCTCCCGACGCCCACCTGACCCTCACCCTCGGCGAGGGTGTGTGGGACATCCACGCGTTCATCGACTTCGCCGGTACCGAGGGATCGGGAGGGATCCGCGTGGCCTGGCACACGACCATGACCACCGTGTCCATTCGCCGTGCGACCGGGCCCGCCTCGTCTTCCACGAACCGCTCCGACACCACCATGCGTTCCTCGGTGCACAACATGGAGACTGAGGCCGGGTACGGCAACCGCGACCCCAGCGGGTACCGGTCGCAGGCGTGGGAGGACATGATCCTCCAGGGCCCCGGAACACTCACCCTGCTGTGGGCGCAGATCAACGCGCACACGTCCGCGACGGAATTGTTCGACCAGTCCTACCTCAAGGCACAGCGGGTCGGCTGATGCCCGACGACTCGCTGGAGGGCCTGCGCCGGACGATAGAGGTCGGCCTCGCGCAGGTGTCCGGACGCCTGGACGTCATCCTCCAACGCCTGGAACACCAGGCCGCCCGCACCGACGAGCACGCCCGGCGCCTGGAGGAACTGGACGCCCGCCTGGACGACGTCGAGCGGGTCACGGTCACCCGGGAGGACATGGACACCCGCGCCACCCGCACGATCGCGGTCACCGCCGTCGTGGTGACGGGGATCGGCATCGTCGTCGGCGCCGTGACCGCCGTGGCCGTCGCGGCCCTCACCTGACACACCCGAACGCACCCACCGCCCCCGTCACCCACGGGGGCTTCGTCATGTCTGGAGGCAGACGTGCCCCAACCACCCCTCTACGTCACCCGGACCGATCTCGGTTGGTCGGAGACGAGTCCGGCCGACCCGGCGGACCCCACATCCGGGCTGGTGGTCCACTACGACGGCGTCGACCAGCACCTCGCCGACCAGGACCACGCGGCGTGCCTGGACTACTGGCAGGCCACCCGGGACTTCCACACGGGTCCTGACCGGGGTTGGGCCGATGTCGGATACAGCTTCATGGCCTGTGCTCACGGCTACGTGATCGAAGGCCGCGGCCTCTACCGCGAGCAGGCCGCCCAGCGCGGCGCGAACGACACCCATTACTCCGTGACCCTGGCGGCCGGTCCCACGGACCGGATCACGGACGTCCAGATCGAGGCCGTCCGTGAGCTCCGCGCATGGCTCATGGAACCCGACACCTCGGTCTCCGGCACGGTGTTCGGGCACCGAGACCTCAACGCCACCTCGTGCCCTGGAGACGACGCCTACGCGCTCGTGCAGGACGGCACGTTCGCCCAACAGCCCGGTAGCGACACCCCCACGACGGATGGAGACGATGACATGCTCGGACTCAAGCTCGGCGACACGGGCGAAGCGGTGAAACTCCTTCAGCTCAAGGTCACTCGCGCCGGCTTCGGCGCGGCCCTCGGCGAGTCCGGTGCCGACGGCGATTACGGACCCGCGACCGCCGAAGCCGTCCGCCAGACCCGCGCCTACGTCGGGTCCAAGGCCCTGGAAGGCTACGGCGACCGGGTCAGCGCGCACGGGAAGGACCAGATCGACGCCGCCGTCATCAAGCGCATGCTCGCGGACGGCGGCACGACGAGCGGCGGTGGCGAGACTCTGCCCGAGACGGTGCGGGTGACGGGTGAGCTGACGGTGGAGGGCTGATGGTCCACGAATCACCTACCCCGGTCCCCGGAACCCCCTCGGCGGATCGCGCCGACGCCCGCAGTCGCGGGTGGCGCACCCTGGCCCAGGCCGCGGCCGTGACCGCCCTGGTCGGTGCCGCGACGGCGGTCGCGGAGCTGGTCGGGTCCGACGGCCTGTCGCTGACCACCGTCGCGACGGCGGCCGGGACAGGCGCGCTCATGGCCCTGGCCGCGTGGGCGCAACGCCGACTGGAAGTGCGGCGCGGACTCTGACGACGACGCTAGGCTCCCGCTCTCCCACCTCGTGGGAGGGCGGGAGCTTTCTTGTTTTCGGAGTGAACCGTCACCGCCCGGACGCTCCGCCGCGCCCGGGTTGCGTTTCGGGTTGCGGTCGACGGGGCTCTCATGGTCTCCACGGCGCTCCACCGGTTGAGCGCGGTGAAGGCGTAGCGGCCCATAGAGGCCGGTGGAAGCCGACCGGCGGACTTTTAATCCGCGGGTTCGGCGGCCTCCTCCGCTGTCGGGGCGGTCATCGGCAGCNGGAGGCTCCCGTGGTGCTTGTTCACCACGATCCGCCAGGAGATGTCGAGGCCGAGCCCGGTTCCCTCGCCCACCGGCTTGGTGGTGAAGAAGGGCACGAAGATGCGGTCGCGGATCTCGGAGTCCACACCGGTCCCGGTGTCCCCGAACTCCACCAGCAGGTGGTCCCCGTCCCGGGCCGTGCGCACGGTCAGCGTTCCCTCGCCGCCCATCGCCGAGACGGCGTTGTCGACGAGGTTGGTCCACACCTGGTTCAGCTCGCCCGGATAGGCGGGGACCCTCGGCAGCGTCCGGTCGTACTCCTTGACGACCCGGACCCCGGCCCCGATCTTCTTGGAGAGCATCACGAGCGTGCTGTCCAGCAGGTCGTGCACGTCGGTGACCTGGAAGGGGGCGCGGTCGAGTTGCGAGTACTGCCTGGCCGTGTCCACGAGGTGCGAGATGCGGGCGGTGGAGTCCTCGATCTCGTTCATGAGCAGCTCGGTCTCCACCGTGTACTCCAGCCACCGGACGGCCCCCTCGAGGGTCTGCTCGTCCACGGCCTCCGCCACCCGGTCCAGCCAGTCGGTGTCCAGTCCGGCCTGGACGAACGTCGGCGCGAGGTCCCAGCCGCCCGCGATTCCGCGCTCGTCGAGCCAGTCGGCGAGCTCGTCCTCCCGGTCGGCGGCCTCCAGCGCGCTCAGCGGCTCGGCCTTCGACACCTGCTCCGCGGTGCGCTCCTGGATGGCGACGAGCGTCTCCAGGGTCCGGCGCGTGTACGGGCCCGCCGCTATGACCCCGAGCTTGTGCCGCATCCCGGCCACCCGTTCGCGCAGCGACGACGTGGCCCGCACGGCGGCGGCCGCGGGGTTGTTGAGCTCGTGGGTCAGCCCCGCGGACAGGGAGCCGAGCGCCAGGAGCCGCTCACGCTGGTCGATCGTCCGCTGGGAGTTCTGGGTGCCGAAGAACATCCCCTCCAGCAGGTGGACGGCCATCGGGAACCAGTCCCGCATGATCGAGGCGAAGGTCTCGGCGGGCAGGACGAAGAACCGGGAGGGCTCCGTGACGCGGAGGGAGCCCCGGTAGCGCTGGTCCTCGGCGCCGCTCAGGTAGGCCTGCATGGCGCCGGCGTAGGCCCCCCGGTGCGAGGTGCGGATGGTCTCCACGTCGTCACCGCCGACCCGGCGCGACATCACCACCCGGCCCTCCAGGAGTACGTAGAAACAGGTGGCCGGGTCGCCTTCGCGGTAGACGGGTCCGGGCCCGAACTCCTCCACACGGCCCTCACGGCACAGCCGCGCCAGTTGTTCGTCGTCCAGTTCCTCGAACAGGAAGAGCGTGCGCAGCTCCTCCTCGTCGCAGCGTGTCGGCCGCCCGCTCATGACTGCTCCAGGTAGCGGTGGACGAGCATCACGGCCATGGCGCCCTCGCCGACGGCGGAGGCGACCCGCTTGGCGGACTCCGCGCGCGCGTCGCCCGCGACGAACACCCCCGGCACGCTCGTCTCCAGGTGGTACGGCGGCCGGTCCAGCTCCCAGTCGTTCGGCGGCCGACCGTCGACGCCCAGGTCCGGCCCGGCCAGGATGAACCCGCGCTCGTCCCTGGCCACGGTGCCGTCCAGCCAGTCGGTGCGCGGGGTCGCCCCGATGAACGCGAACAGCCACTGCGTGCCGACGAGTTCGGTGTGACCGCTCTCCACGTCGCGCAGGGTGAGCTGCTCCAGATGGTCGGAGCCGTGCGCGGCCTCGACGACCGTGCCCGTGCGGACGTCGATGTTCGGGGTGTCCTCGATCTGCTGAATCAGGTAGTGGGACATCGACGCCTCCAGCGAGGGGCCGCGCACCACCAGGGTCACCGACTTCGCGCCCCGGGACAGGTGCACGGCGGCCTGCCCGGCGGAGTTCGCGCCGCCGACGACGTACACGTCGTGGCCCTGGCAGGAGGGGGCCTCGGTGAGCGCCGACCCGTAGAACACTCCGCGCCCGGTCAGGTCGTCGAGCCCCGGCGCGGTCAACCGGCGGTAGGACACCCCGGTCGCCAGGAGGACGCTGTGAGCGGAGATCGCTGAGCCGTCCGAGAAGCGGACGGTGCGCGAGGCGCCGTTCACCTCCAGTCCCGACACCTCGCACGCGCTCAGGATCTCGGCGCCGAACTTCGCCGCCTGCCGCCGGGCCCGTTCCGTGAGCTGGCCGCCGGACACGCCGTCCGGGAACCCGAGGTAGTTCTCGATCCGCGAGCTCTGCCCCGCCTGACCGCCGGTGGCGGAGCGTTCCACGAGGACGGTCCGCAGCCCCTCGGAGGCCCCGTAGACGGCCGCGCCGAGCCCTGCCGGGCCGCCGCCGATCACCACCAGGTCGTAGAACTCCTCCGCCGGTGCCGTGGCCAGCCCCACCAGCGACGCGAGTTCGGGGTCCCCGGGTTGCGCCCGAGCCGTCCCGTCCGGGGCGATCACCAGTGGCAGGGGGGGGGNGCTCGTCACACGAGTACCAGCGGTAGGGCACCTGGTTGCGGGCCAGGAACTCCCGCACGTCCGACGACCGGGCCGACCACCGGTGGCCGACGACCTTGGTGGTGGCCACCGTCCGGTGTCTGTGTGCCCGCCAGGCCGCCAGGAGGTCGTCCAGGACCGGGTAGAGCTTCTCCTCGGGGGGATCCCAGGGCTTGAGGAGGTAGTGGTCGAGGTCGACGAGGTTGATCGCGTCGATGGCCGCGTTGGTGTCCGCGTAGGCGGTCAGCAGGACGCGTCGCGCACCCGGATAGACGTCGATGGCCTGCTCGAGGAACTCGATGCCGTTCATCCGCGGCATGCGGTAGTCGGCCAGGACCACCGCCACCTGGTCACCGCGGAGCTTGAGTTCCCGCAGGGTGTCGAGCGCGGTCTCCCCGGACTCGGCCCGCACGACCCGGTACGTGTCCCCGTAGCGGCGTCGCAGGTCGCGGGCGATGGAACGCGACACGCCCGGATCGTCGTCCACGGTCAGGATGACGGTTCGTCCCGGTCCCGTCGGCTGCGCCATGCGTCTCCCTCGTCCGATCGACTCGCCACACCCTGCAACGCCGCTCCGGGGTCGCTCAGTCCGGGGCGCGGCCGGTCACCGCACGAAGAGTACGGCCTCCCCGTCGTCGCACGCGGCGGCGGGATCGTCGGATCCGCCTGGGGCGCGGCCGGTCCGCCCTCGCACGGGGGCGGACCGGCCGCCGGGGTGGGAACGGGCAGGAGGCGGGCCCTCCCCGTGGGCGGCTCAGTCGCTCAGGGCGCGGATGAGCGCCTCCTCGTCGTCGTGGGTGAGGTTGGTCTGGATGACGGTCGGGTGCAGGGGCTTGAACGCGCTGACCACCCGGTCGCGCGTGGCCGACTGCGCGAGCAGGAAGACCGCGGCCCGGCCCTGGTCGAGCTCGGAGCCGATCCGCTTGATCATGTCGTCGTCGATACCGACGTCGCTGAGTTTGCCCGCGACCGCGCCCGAGGCGGCGCCGACGGCCATGCCGAGCAGCGGGTTGAGGAACAGCAGTCCGATGAGCATGCCCCAGAAGGCTCCGCCCAGCGCACCCGCACCGGTGAGGTTGACGGTCTGGTGGATGCGGGGCCGTCCCTTGGCGTCCTTGTAGACGTAGGCCGCGTCCTCCAGCTTCAGCAGTTCCTGCTTGGCCAGGTCGGACGCGATGTCCAGGGCCTCTTCGGCCGTCTTGGTGTCGGCGACGCCGAGCACGACGAGATGCGCCATCCGTTCCTCCGGGTATCACTTTTCGTGGCTGGTGTGTCACTCCCGGTCTTTCCGGGTGGGCTTCGCGCTAGCGCCATCGTTCGGGAAAACGAGGGCCATGTTCGCCCGGGGGCGTGTGTGACATGCCGGACACCGGGCGCCGCCGTGGGCCGGTACGCGGTCGCGGGCGGTCGGCGCCCGGACGCGTGTGCGCTGGGCCTGCGCGCGGATCCACCGTTCCCGCGGTGGTGGTCCCACCTGCGGTGACCCGCGCGACCGGGGTGTTCGCGCTGTTCGGAGGCCGTACACTGCGCCGGGCGCCACCCATGCGGGCCCGCCCCGGGCCGCCGCCGGGCGCGACCGACGGCTTTTGGACGTTTCCCACAACGGATGCCGCCCAGACTCCTCCGCCGACGACATGGCGCCGCCGGTCGGCAGACGGGAGGATGAACTCTGCGGAGTGCCGCCATGGGGGCGGCGCGCACATCGTCGATCTACAGAAGGACGCAATCGGGTGTTCACTCGTGTCGCCATCGTCAACCGTGGTGAGGCCGCAATGCGGCTCATCCACGCCGTACGAGACCTCGCCGCGGAGACAGGGGCACGGATCGAGACCGTGGCCCTGTACACCGACGTCGATCGTTCGGCCGCCTTCGTTCGTGAGGCGGACCTGTCCTATGACCTCGGTCCCGCGTCCGCGCGCCCGTACCTCGACCTGGAGGTGCTGGAGCGCGCGCTGGTGGAGACCGGCGCGGACGCCGCGTGGGTCGGTTGGGGGTTCGTCGCCGAGGACCCGGCGTTCGCGGAGCTGTGTGAGAAGGTCGGTGTCACCTTCGTCGGCCCGAGCGCCGAGGCCATGCGCAAGCTCGGTGACAAGATCGGCGCGAAGCTGATCGCCGAGGAGGTCGGCGTGCCGGTCGCCCCTTGGAGCCGGGGCGCGGTCGAGACCCTGGACGCCGCCCTGGCGTCGGCGTCGGAGATCGGCTAACCGCCGAT
>NZ_ANBC01000797.1 GCF_000341125.1 Nocardiopsis lucentensis DSM 44048
CGAGCGGACCAGCCAGGAGGCGGCGCGGGCGTTCGGCAGCGGCGTCGTGTTCCTGGAGCGCCTGGTCACCCACGCCCGGCACGTCGAGGTGCAGGTGATCGCCGACGGTGAGAACGCCTGGGCGCTCGGCGTCCGCGACTGCTCGGTGCAGCGGCGCAATCAGAAGATCATCGAGGAGTCGGCGTCGCCGGTCCTGAGCCCCGAGCAGACCGCTGATCTCAAGGCGTCGGCCGAGCGGCTGGCCGTCGCGGTCGGCTACCGCGGCGCGGCCACCGTCGAGTTCCTCTACCACCCCGGCGACGACCTCTTCGCCTTCCTGGAGGTCAACACCCGACTCCAGGTCGAGCACCCGATCACCGAGTCCACCACCGGCGTCGACCTGGTCAGGGCCCAGCTGCACGTGGCCTCCGGCGGGAAGCTGGAGGGCACGCCGCCGGCGGAGCGCGGGCACGCCATCGAGGCCCGGCTCAACGCCGAGGACCCGGACCGCGACTTCGCCCCCTCCCCGGGCCGCATCGCGCGGCTGGACCTGCCCGCCGGACCGGGCATCCGCGTGGACACCGGGGTCAGCGAGGGCGACACCATCCCCGCCGACTTCGACTCGATGATCGCCAAGATCATCGCCTACGGAGCCGACCGCGACGAGGCGCTCGGCAGGCTCCGCCGGGCGATGGCGCAGACCACCGTGATCATCGAGGGCGGCGCGACGAACAAGAGCTTCGTGCTCGACCTGCTCGACCGGCCCGAGGTCATCGACGCCAGCGCCGACACCGGCTGGATCGACCGGGTCCGGGGCGAGGGCGGCCTCGTCACCCACCGGCACTCCGCCGTCGCCCTGGCCGCGGCCGCCATCGAGGCCTACGAGGAGGAGGAACGCGTCGAACAGCACCGCCTGCTGTCGACGGCGTTCGGCGGCCGTCCGCAGGTGCAGCACGAGAGCGGTCGCCCGCTGGACCTCAAGCTGCGCGGTGTCGGCTACCGCGTGCGCGTCGCGCGTGTCGGGGCGCACCGCTTCCGCGTCGGTGTCGAGGCGGGCGAGGAGGCCCGCACCGTCGACGTCGAGCTCGACCGCTTCGACGAGCACACCGGGCGGATCATCGTCAACGGCACCCCGTACCGCCTGCTCACCGGCACGCACGGGCCTATCCACCTGGTCGAGGTGGAGGGCGTGGCGCACCGCGTCAGCCGCGACGAGGGCGGTGTCCTCCGCTCGCCCGCGCCCGCGCTGGTCGTCGCCACACCGCTGGAGGTCGGCGCCGAGGTCGAGGCGGGCGCCCCGGTCCTGGTGCTGGAGAGCATGAAGATGGAGACGGTGCTGCGGGCGCCGTTCCGGGCACGGCTGAAGGAGTGCGCCGTGTCCGTGGGCAGCCAGGTGGAGACCGGCGCCGCGCTGCTGCGCCTGGAGCCGCTCGCCGACGACGAGGCCGAGGACGCCGCCGCCACCGAGTCCGTGGAACTGGACCTGCCCGCCCCGGCCGCGGGGGTCCCGGCGCGCACACGCATCGCTCGCGGCCTGGAGGACGTGCGGAGCCTGCTACTGGGCTTCGACGTCGACCCCCACGACGAACGCCGGGTGCTCGACGCCTACCTCGCCGCGCGCGAGGAGGCCGTCGGCGAGGGCCACCGGCCGCTGGCCGAGGAGCTCGGCCTCGTCGACGTGTTTGCCGACCTGGCCGAGTTGAGCCGCAACCGGCCGGCCGGCGAGGAGAGCGGCGCCGACGACCGCGTCCACAGCGCGCGCGAGTACTTCCACACCTACCTCCAGAGCCTCGACGTCGAACGGGCCGGGCTCCCCGCGGCGTTCCAGGACAAACTCGCCAAGGCGCTGGAGCACTACGGGGTCACCGACCTGGAGCGTTCGCCCGAGCTCGAATCCGCGGTGTTCCGGATCTTCCTCGCCCAGCAGCGCGTGTCCGCGGACGTGTCCGTGGTGACGGAGCTGCTGCGCGCGTGGCTGCGCGAGCCGCAGCCGGACGGGACCCTGCGCGAGACCGCAGGCCGCGCCCTGGAGCGGCTGGTGGCCGCCACCCAGGTCCGCTTCCCCGTGGTCGCCGACCTCGCGCGCGGCGTCGTGTTCTCCTGGTTCGGCCAGCCGCTCCTGCGCCGCAACCGCGCCCGCGTCTACGCCAACGTCCGCAGGCACCTGCGCCACCTGGACGCGAACCCGGACGCGCCGGACCGCGCCGAGCGCGTCGCCGAGATGGTGCGCAGCACCGAGCCGCTGGTGCGGCTG
>NZ_ANBC01000798.1:0-16382 GCF_000341125.1 Nocardiopsis lucentensis DSM 44048
GACCTGGACAACTCCGTCATGCTGGAGGTCCTGACCCGGCGCTACTACGGCAACAAGGGCCTCACCGGCGTCCGCACCGCCGAGGTCGCGGGCTGCACGTTCGTGGTCGCCGACCGCGCCGGTTCGCGCGTGGTCTCCTCCGCGGTGGGTTTCGACGCGCTGGGAAGCGCGCTGCGCGGGCTCGCGGAGCTGGCGAACGGCGAGGACGACATCGACGCCGACATCTACCTCGCCTGGGAGAAGCAGCCGGAGGACTTCGACGCGATGGCCGCCGCGTTGCAGGACGTCCTCAGGGTGCACCCGCTGCCGGACCGGGTCCGCAGGCTGACCACGACCGTCGCCGGACGAGACGGCGCGGTGATGCACCACCACTTCACGTTCCGTCCTTCGCCGACCGGGATGACCGAGGACCGGCTGATCCGCGGCCTGCACCCGTACATCGCGCAGCGGATGCAGATGGAGCGCCTCAGCAAGTTCGACCTCACCCGCCTGCCGTCGTCGGACGAGGAGGTCTACCTCTTCCAGTGCGTGGCGCGGGAGAACCCGTCGGACGACCGCCTCGTCGCGTTCGCCCAGGTGCGCGACCTGACCGAGCTGCGTGAGCAGGACGGCAGGCTCGTCGCGCTGCCGACGGCCGAGGACACCGTCGCCGCCTGCCTCGACTCGATCCGTCGGGAGCGGTCGCGGCGCCCGTCGCGGCAGCGCTTCAACACCAACCGGATCGTGATCTACGTCTGGCCGCCGAGCGAGATCACCCGCGAGGAGCTGGAGACGATCGCCGGGCGCGTGCGGCCGACGACCGAGGGCGCCGGGCTGGAGGAGATCCTGTTCATCGCGCGCCAGCGCGACCCGGAGACCGGGGAACTGACCAAGGTCGCCATCCGCATCTCCTCCGACGCCGCCGGGGGCACCGAGCTGACCATCGGTGAGCCGTCGAACGAGCCGGTCGAGCCGGTCGACGACTACCGCCAGAAGGTGCTGCGCGCGAGCAGCCGCAACACGGTCTACCCCTACGAGCTGACCGGCCTGCTCGGTGAGTTCGTGGAGCACGACCTCGACGACGACCACGCGCTCGTGCCCGTCGACCGGCCCAGGGGGCGCAACTCCGCCGCGATCGTCGCGGGTGTGGTGACCACGCCGACCGAGCGGCACCCCGAGGGCGTCCGCCGGGTGGTCCTGCTCGGCGACCCGACGAAGTCGCTCGGCGCGCTGTCGGAGCCGGAGTGCCGCCGGGTGATCGCGGCGCTGGACCTGGCCGAGCGGATGCGGGTCCCGCTGGAGTGGTACGCGCTGTCGGCCGGTGCGCGGATCTCCATGGAGTCCGGCACGGAGAACATGGACTGGGTGGCCGCGGCGCTCAAGCGGATCGTCGAGTTCACCCAGGACGGCGGGGAGATCAACGTCGTCGTCGCGGGCATCAACGTCGGCGCCCAGCCGTACTGGAACGCCGAGGCGACGATGCTCATGCACACCAAGGGCATCCTGGTCATGACGCCGGACTCGGCGATGGTGCTCACCGGCAAGCAGTCGCTCGACTTCTCCGGAGGTGTGTCCGCCGAGGACAACTTCGGCATCGGCGGCTACGACCGGGTCATGGGTCCGAACGGGCAGGCGCAGTACTGGGCGCCGAACCTGACCGCCGCGCGGGACGTTCTGATGTCGCACTACGACCACTCCTACGTCGTACCGGGCGAGGAGCGGCCGCGGCGGACGAGGACCACCGACCCCGTCGACCGCGACGTGTCCGACTTCCCGCACACGGTGGAAGGCAGCGACTTCACCACCGTCGGCGAGATCTTCTCCTCCGCGGCCAACCCGGACCGCAAGAAGCCGTTCGACATCCGGACGGTCATGCGGGCGCTCTCCGACCAGGACCACGCGGTGCTGGAGCGCTGGGCGGGCATGGCCGACGCGGACACCGCGGTGGTGCAGGACGTGCACCTCGGAGGCATGCCGGTGTGCCTGCTCGGTATCGAGTCGCGGTCGGTCCAGCGGCGCGGTTTCCCGCGCACCGACGGTCCGGACGCCTACACCGCGGGCACGTTGTTCCCGAAGTCGTCGAAGAAGGCCGCCCGGGCGATCAACGCCGCCAGCGGCAACCGGCCGCTCGTGGTGCTGGCGAACCTGTCGGGCTTCGACGGTTCGCCGGAGTCGATGCGCGAGCTCCAGCTGGAGTACGGCGCGGAGATCGGCCGCGCGATCGTGAACTTCCGCGGGCCCATCGTGTTCTGCGTGATCTCGCGGTACCACGGAGGCGCGTTCGTGGTGTTCTCGAAGGCGCTGAATCCGAACATGACCGTGCTCGCGCTGGAGGGTTCGTTCGCCTCGGTGCTCGGCGGCGCACCCGCCGCCGCGGTGGTGTTCTCCGGTGAGGTCAACGCCCGTACCGCGGCCGACCCGAGGGTGCGGGACTTGGAGGCCCGCGTCGCGGCCGCCTCCGGCACCGACCGGGCCGCGCTGACCGCCGAACTCGACGAGCTGCGCGTGTCCGTCCGCTCGGAGAAGCTCGGCGAGGTGGCCGCGGAGTTCGACCGCGTGCACGACATCCACCGTGCGGTCGAGGTGGGTTCCGTGGACGCCGTCATCAGCGCCGCCGAGCTGCGCCCGCGCATCATCGGGGCCCTGGAGGCGCACCAGCGTTAGGCGGTGTCCGTTCCGGGCCCGCCGCCTCGCTTCGGCCCGGACGGAACCTCCCCGGGCGACCATTCCATGAACGGAGCCCGGGGTGCGGCCCCCGGCGGGCCGGTCACCGACCGCGGTGGCCGGTTCCCGCCGGGGGCCTTCCGCGCCACGGGGCCGTCCCCGGGCGGAGCGGCGCCCTCCCCTTCGCGCCGCGGTCGCGGAGGACTACGGTGGGAGCGCCCGTACCCGGGGCCCGTGGTTCCCTGCGGGCCCGGCCGCGCCGCCGACCCCCCGGGAGCACCGTGATCTGCGACCTGTCGTCCGTCGTCGGCTGGTTCCTGATCGTCTTCGCGGGGATCATCCAGCTCCTCGCGGCACGGAACGCGGACGGCCCTCCTCCCACGGTGTTCAGGGTGGGTGTGGGGCTGGCCTTCGGCACGGCGGCCGTGGCTCTGCTCGGCTCCGGGCTGGCCGAGTGGTTCGGTCGCTGCTAGAGCGCGTGGCCCGGCTTCTCGGCGCCCGTGGGGCTCAGGACCCCGCGGCCTCCCGCCGGATCCGCTCGAACTGCGCGCCCATGGCCTCGGCGAGCGCGTTGGCCGCGGACAGCGGCCGCACCATGACGGTGAGTTCCTCGATCAGGCCGTCCTCGCCGACGCGCAGGAAGTCGCAGCCCTGGACCTGGCGGCCGTTCACCGTCGCCTCGAACATGAGCGCGTGGTCGCGGCCGTCGGCCCCCTCGTACTCCCGCAGGTAGCGGAAGTCCTCGAAGACCCGCAGGACCCCGCGCAGGATCGCCGCGGTGATCGCCTTGCCCGGGTAGGGCCGAAAGACCACCGGACTGGTGAACACGACGTCCTCGGCGAGCAGCGCCTCGACCGCGGCCATGTCCCTGGCGTCGACCGCCGCGCGGAACTCACGCATGTGCCCTCCTGGGCAATTTGTTGAGTAGGTGTGTTGGACACTAGGTTGTACTCACATAGTTGTCCAGTCTTGAAATTGACTGATCAACTTGGTTAACTCGGCCTCATGGCGTTGCGTGACGCGGTGATGGCCGCACTTCTGGAGGGTGAGGCGTCCGGATACGACCTGGCCAAGGGCTTCGACGCCTCGGTGGCCAACTTCTGGATGGCCACGCCCCAGCAGCTCTACCGGGAACTGGACCGCATGGAGGCCGAGGGCCTGGTCCGGGCACGCGTCGTGCACCAGGAGAAGCGCCCGAACAAGCGCCTGTTCTCCCTCACCGACACCGGACGCCGGGCCCTGCGCGCGTTCACCGCCACGCCGCCGAAGCCGGGCGCGATGCGCGAGGACCTCCTGGTCCAGGTGCAGGCGGTGGACGCCGGCGACGTCGAGGCGGTCCGGGGCTCGGTCGCGGAGCGGATCGGGTGGGCGCGCGCGAAGATCGCCCGCTACGAACGGCTGCGTGAGCGGCTCCTGGAGGGGCGCGGCGAGGAGGAGTACCTCGTCCACGCCGAGCGGGTCGGCCCCTACCTGACCCTCATGGCGGGCCTGGCGTTCGAGCGGGAGAACGTGCGCTGGGGCGAGCGCGTCCTGGCCGTGCTCGACCGCCGCGCGGCGCGGACCGACACCGGCGCCGGGTCCGGTTCGGGTCGGGGCTGAGGCCGGTGGGATACCTGCGCTACGTCGCGGTGGGCGACAGCCAGACCGAGGGCCTCAACGACGGTGACGAGACCACCGGTTACCGAGGCTGGGCCGATCGGCTCGCCGGGACGCTCGCCGCCCACGAGCCCGAGTTCGCCTACGCCAACCTCGCCGTGCGCGGGCGGCTGGCCGGGCGGATCCGCGCTGAGCAGTTGGCTCCGGCGCTCGCCCTCGCCCCCGACCTGGTGACCGTGATGGCCGGTATGAACGACCTGGTCCGACCAGGGTACGACGCGGATACCGTGGCCGCCGACCTGGAGGCGATGCTGGCCGCGTTCACCGCCTCCGGGGCGACCACGGTGACCTTCACCTTCCCCGACATCGCCCGGATCGCCCCGTTGGCGGGGCGGCTGCGCCCGCGTGTGCTGGACCTCAACGACCGGATCCGCGCCATGGCCCGCCGCCACGGCGCGGTGCTGGTCGACACGTTCCCGTACCCGGTGACCACGGATCCCCGGCTGTGGAGCGCCGACCGCATCCACGCCACACCGTTGGGGCACGCCCGTATCGCGGCGGCGGTCGCCCACACGCTCGGCGTTCCGGGCGCGGACGCCTCCTGGTCCGATCCCCTGCCCCCACTCGCGCCCGTGCCGCCCTGGCGCCGCGCCGGAACCGAGCTGGTCTGGGCCGCCGTGTTCCTCGGCCCCTGGCTGGCACGCCGCCTGCGCGGGCGTTCGTCGGGTGACGGCCGCGCCGCGAAGCGCCCCCGGTTGGAACCGGTCCGCACGGCAGGGGCGTGAGGGGGGCTCCGGCCGTCAGGCCTCGTTCGGGCCCTCCAACACCGAGACCGTTCCCTGCGCCACGGCGCACGGGGTCTCCACTCCGTCGGCGTCCACCGTGGAAAGGTCGCAACGGCACACGACGCGGGTGCGGCCGGCCCGGACGATCCGCGCGCGGGCGCGCAGCAGGTCGCCCCGGGCGGGGCGCAGGTAGTCGATGGTGAAACCGGCGGTCACGACCTGCGCGCCGACCGCCGCGCCCGCCGCGAACGTGAGCGCGTTGTCGGCCGCGTAGCTCAGCACCCCGCCGTGCACGAATCCGTGCTGCTGGCGCAGGTCGTTTCGGATGTCCAGTTCCAGCGTCGCGCCCTCCTCGCCGAAGGCCGTCAGACGGGCTCCGAGCAGCACACTGAAGGGCTGGGCCTCCAGCACCTTCTGCGCCACCGTC
The DNA here is from genome assembly GCF_000341125.1 of Nocardiopsis lucentensis DSM 44048. GTDB lineage: Bacteria > Actinomycetota > Actinomycetes > Streptosporangiales > Streptosporangiaceae > Nocardiopsis > Nocardiopsis lucentensis. The sequence goes on from NZ_ANBC01000798.1 coordinate 5,452, forward strand.
AGGTCCAGACCACCGCTCACACCGCACCCCATGTCCTGTGGGTCTCGTCACCGCCGCACCGACCCTCCTGCGTGCGGGACCCGGCTGTCAAGGGCTAAGTTACTCGCGAGTTAGCCAGCCTGGCCCACCACCGGACGGACGGAGCGGCCCTGTGCCGCCACCCGAACGGCGACCCCCCGCGGAGACCGCTCCGGGAAACCGGGCCCTAGGCGGTCCGCTCGGTCTCGTTCATCCGCTCGATCGTGGGACCGGCGGCCCGGGACCACGGGATCGAGAGGAGGGCGGCGGCCGCGATCCCCAGCGCGCCGGCCACCACGATGACGGTCCCGGTGCTGACGAACTCCGCGAAGAACCCGGCGACGAGGATGCCCACGCCCTGGGCGACCTGTAGCCCGGCCGCGACCAGTCCGAAGGCCAGGGCCCGGCCCTCCTTGGGCACGCACAGGACGAACGCCGCGTTGGCGACGAACTGGTAGGAGCCGGCGACCCCCACCAGGGCGAGGGCGGTGACCATCAGCCACAGTGGCGGGTCGACCAACCACAGGAGCAGCGGCACGGAGGTGAGCACCGCCAGGGGGCCGAGCAGTCGCATCCGGGTGGGCGGTGGGATCAGCCGGGTGAGGACGAGGCCGCCGATCAGCGCACCGACCGAGGAGCCCGCCATGATGAACCCGGTCGCCGCGTCCCCCGCGCCGATCTCGGTGGCCATCGGTTTGGCGAGGCCGTACGGGATCGAGTACAGGCCGGCGAGCCAGGCGAGCAGGGCGAGGGTGCGCAGACGGGAGTCGCCGAAGACGAGCTTGGCGCCGTCCCGGGTCATCGCGAGGAAGCCCGGCCGGTCCTCCTCCCCGGAGCGGGCCGCGGGACGGGCGCGGACGCCGGCCAGCACGATGAGCGCGGACAGGACGAAGACGGCGCCGTTGGCGGCCACGGCGATGTGCGGGCCGATGACCCCGACGACGACACCGCCCGCGACGAGGCCGATCAGCATCCCGACCTGAGAGGTGAGCTGGATGATGGCCGTGCTGGCCACATAGCGCTCCCCCTGGACGATCTCGGTCATGAGCGCCGCGCGGGCGGCGGCGAACGGGATCGACGGCAGGACCGAGCAGAACAGCAGCGCCCAGATCGCCCAGACCGGCATCCCCGGGACGGCGATGAGGAGGACGACCAGGGCGCGGACCAGGTCGCACACCACCATGACCTGGCGGCGGGGGAAGAGGTCGGCGAGCCCGGACAGCAGGGGGCCGGCGATGAACGGAGGCAGGAAGGTGACCGCGAGCGTGACTCCGGTCGCGAACGCGGACCCGGTGAGCTGGTAGACGAGGATGCTGGTGGCGATGTTCAGCACGTTGGTGCCGATCATCGAGAGGGCGTGGGCAAGCCAGATGGAACGGAACTCGCCGATCCTCATGACCTCGCGGTAGCTGCTTCGCCAGGTCTCGTTCGGGGGGCTGGGGGGTTCGTGGTCCCCGTCATCAGGCGATTTGTCGAGGCTCGGATTTGACACCCGGCACTCCCTCGTTTTTACAGGGTTGAATTCACGCTGTGTCGCGTCCCGATGACCAACCGTTCCCGACGTGAGGGGCTTCACGCAAGCCGCTTTGGGGATTTCGTGTCTGATTCGTTGCTCTGGGTTAGGTTTTTTTGTGTGATCACCCATACCGCGAAGCGGTCTCGACGTATCGTTGCCGCAGTCCGGGGCAGGTGTGCGGGGCTCTGGGGCGACCTGGAATTCCAGGTCGCCCCAGAGTCACGAATTGGGTGCTTAAGGTAACGAAAAGGGTCTTAGTTCCCTTGGGTGCTCTGTGTCGGGAGCGTTCAGGCCCAGCCGAGGTCGCCGAGCCGGTCGTCGTCGATGCCGAAATGGTGGGCGACCTCGTGGACGACGGTGATGCGGACCTCCTCCACGACCTGCTCCGGGGTCTCGCAGATCGCGCAGATGTCGCGCCGGTAGATGAAGATCTGGTCCGGCAGCACCCCGAAGTAGGTGTCGCCCCGCTCGGTCAGCGGAACGCCCTCGTACAGTCCGAGCAGGCCGTCCGGCGACTCGTCCTCGACCGTGATCACCACGTTGTCCATGAGTCGCGCCAGGTGAGGGGGGATCTCGTCCAGGGCGTCCGCGACCAGTTCCTCGAATTGCGCGCGCGTCAGTTCCACCACACCAGTCATTGTGCTGCCTGGCCGCGGGGGGCCGGAAGGGAACCGGAGGAGACATAACACTCTGGACGGGAGGAAACATTGGGAACGGTCCGCGGTGGCGGCATCATGGGGGAGTGGTTTCTTGGGGAGCGATCCGCGCGTACGACTACCGGAGAGCCTTGGAACGCGTGCGAGCCGGACGCACGTGGCGTTGGGCGTGCGTCGTCGTCGCGGGGCTCATCGGCGGGTGGCTGGGGTTGGCCCTCGGAGGGCAGGTCGTCACCCCGATCGGCCCTGCCGACGTCACGTTCAGTCTGGTGCCCCAGTGGCACGGTGAGACGGTCGTCGACGTCGCCCCCTTCGGGCAGCTGGCCTTCGACACCCACCGGGCCCCGCTGCGGCTGGAGGCGACGATCTCCGACATTCGGCTGTCCGCGGCCGAGGAGATGTTCGCCGACCCCGAGTCCATCAACCGCATGGCCGCGGGTATCGGCGAGGACCTGCGCGCCGGGGTGACCGCGCTGCTGGTCCGGTGTCTGCTGGCCGCCGGGCTGGGCGCGCTGGTGACGGGGTTGGTGCTGTTCCGGAACGTGTGGCGGGCCTTGGGCAGCGTGGCCACGTCACTGGCGGTGCTCGCGGCGTCCGGGGCGGCCGCCGCGGCCACGTTCAACCCGAGCGCGATCGCCGAACCCCGGTACACGGGACTCATCGCGGGGGCGCCGCAGGTGGTGGGCAGCGCCGAGGCCGTCGTGAACAGGTTCACGCAGTACCAGGAGCAGCTCGCCGGACTCGTGGGCAACGTGTCGAGGCTCTACGAGGCGACCTCGACCCTGCCCGTGTACGAGGAGGACGAGTCGGTCATCCGTGTGCTGCACGTGTCCGACATTCACCTCAACCCGGCGTCGTGGGCCATCATCGCCACCCTCGCGGACCAGTACGGGGTCGACGTGATCGTGGACTCCGGCGACCTGACCGACCGGGGGAGCGCGGCGGAGGACGCCTTCGCGGACGAGATCGCCGACCTGGAGGTGCCCTACGTGTGGGTGCGCGGACGGCATGACTCCATGGGCACCCAGCGGGCGGTGGCGGCGCAGCCGAACGCCGTGGTGCTTGACGGGGACGTCCGGGAGGTGGCGGGCCTGACCCTCTACGGGGCGGGGGACCCGCGGTTCACCCCGGACGCGACCCGGCTCAACCCGAGCGCTCGGGAGGTCGCCGAGACGGGCGAGGAACAGGCGGCGGCGGTGGCCGACTCCGGCGACGAGGTGGATGTGGCCGTGCTGCACACGCGCACGCAGGCGGAGGCGTTCGACGGGGTGGTGCCGCTCGTCCTCACGGGGGACGAACACCAGCGGTCCACGCGCCTCGGCGCCGAGGGCACACGGTTCCTGGTGCAGGGTTCCACGGGTGGCGCCGGCCTGGGTGGTCTTGATCACGCCGCCGGTCGGCCGATCCCGTACCAGGCGTCGGTGCTGTACCTGGACGCGGAGACGGGGCGGCTTCAGGCGCGCGACGACATCGATCTCGGGGGGATCGGCTTGACGTCCGCGCAGGTCGAACGGCACATCGAACCCGATCCCGACCGGCCGGTGGGGGAGTCGGGCCGGGAGTCGGGCGCAGACGCGGACGCGTCGGTGAGTCCGTCTGAGGGGTGAGTCCCCGCAGGTGAGGGATGTCCGCGAAGGCCGGTCGAATCACTTTGGAGTTGGTGGGAATCTCCCCTATGCTTGACCTGTCACACGGGCCCCCATCGTCTAGCGGCCTAGGACGCCGCCCTTTCAAGGCGGTAGCGCGGGTTCGAATCCCGTTGGGGGTACGAAGCGGTCAGAGCACTGCCGGACATCTGGCAGAATGAATACCGCAGCGACGCGCCGGGGGTTTTTGGCCCGGCGTGACAACCGAACGAGGTCCTGTGGAGCAGTTAGGAGTGCTCGCCACCCTGTCAAGGTGGAGGCCGCGGGTTCAAATCCCGTCAGGACCGCAGACGCAGCCGAGAGATCGGCGCGCATGGCTAGGTAGCTCAGTTGGTACGAGCGTCCGCCTGAAAAGCGGAAGGTCGGCGGTTCGACCCCGCCCCTAGCCACCCATCCCGAACAGGGACGACGCCCGGAGACCACAGGTCCCGGGCGTTTTTTGACGGCGACGTGACAGCAACCGGGTCAGCCGAGCGCGTCCCCCGGCTTCCCGGGAGGGAACCACCGCTGGGAAGCGGCGGGGCGCCGGGTGCACATGGTGTCCCGGCGCCCCTCGGTCCCCGCGTCAGCAGGTGCTGTTCGCCGGCTCACCGGTGAACCGGTCGGCCATCCAGTCGTGGGCCCCGTCGTAGTCGAGGAACAGGCTCATGACGTGCGAGCCGGAGTAGGTCCTGCGCCACCGCACGTTCGCGCCGGCGGCGCAGTAGGTGTCGCGCAGTTCCTCGGCCTGGCCGATCGGGATCGCGTCGTCCAGGGCCGAGTGGTACATGAACAGCGGTACGGTCGGGGCCGTCTCCCCGGGCAGGTTCTCGGCCAGGCGCGCCTGCCACTCGGGACTGTTCAGCAGTTCGGAGGTGGTGATGCCGTCCATGCTCCTGAACATCCCGTGGGGGATGGCGTCCACGGTGCAGGAGCCGCGCAGGGTGTCCATCAGCTCCACCCCCTCCTCGGTCATCCTCTCCTCCAGCGGCAGCTCGGGGTAGGCGGAGCTGAAGCCGATCGCCGCGAGGCCCACGAGCGAGAAGTAGGAGCCGCCGTCCAGGAACCCGGCGACCTGGTTCAGGTCGGAGGGCACGGCGCCGGCGGCGACGCCGACCAGCGGTAGCTCCGGCGCGTACTCAGGGTGGAGCTGGGCCGCCCACACGGCGGACCCGCCGCCTTGGGAGAAGCCGTTGACGCCCATCGGGGAGTCGGCGGGGATTCCGGCTTCGTCGAGCCGGGTGGCGGCGCGCAGCGAGTCGAGCACGGCCGGGCCCTGGGAGCGGCCGACCATGAAGGTGTGGTCGCCCGGGGTGCCGAAGCCCTCGTAGTCGGTGACGACCAACGCGTATCCGTCGTCGACGAACCGCTCCATGAGGGAGGCCTCGTACTCCAGGCCCTGTTCCAGCCCGTTCGCCGGGGCGCACTGGTCGCCGATGCCGTGGGTGCCGATGGCGTAGGCGAGCAGGGGCCGTTCGCCCTCGCCCTTCCACGGCGCGGTCGGCACCATGACGGTGGCGGTGACCGCCATCGGCTCGCCGAGCCCGTCGGTGGACAAGTACATCACCCGCCACACGTCGGCCGGGAAGCGGCCGATGCGTAGCGCGTCGGTGAACGCGTCGGCGGGCTCGGCGCGGATGACGTCGCCGGGTTCGCCCGCGGGTAGCGGGTCGGGAGGCTGGAAGAAGTCCTCCTCGACGGCGGTGCCCTCCTCCGGCTGGTCGATCTCTCCCCAGGTGCCGAGGGCACCGGTGGCCGAGACCGGTCCGGCCTCGGCGACGGATCCCTCGTGGTTCCACAGTGCGGTGGCGGCGGTCAGTGCGGCCGCCGTGCACGCGGCGGCGGTCGCCGTGGTGAGGCGGGACCGCCGGGCGCGCGGTGTTCTGGACACGGATGTGACTCCTGGTTCCCTTGGGGGTTTCGCGCCTGGGGACGACGCCGTGCCCGGTTTCTGGACGGCACGACTTCACCGGGGCGTCCCTGTCACGGTTCGGGCGCCGTTCGCGGTGGTGCGCATCATCCTGGTGCGGATGGTCCCTTCCGCGCATCGGTGGTTCCACTGGTTGGGAAATGACTCTGTGGAGTTGAGTCATCGCCCTTAGTGGTCACGTGGGCTGTTGGGCGCGGTCGGGCCACTTCTTGGCGCTCTTGACGCCTGGGTGTCGCGAACTCTAAGTTAATGCCACTAACTTTGCTGGGGAAGGGATGCCTCCATGGATTCGGGCGGGCGTCGGCGCGGCGGTCGGGCGGCTGTCGTGTCGACCGAGCGGATCGTCCGGGCGGGCCGTGAGCTCGGGATGCGGAACCTGGGCGTGAACGCGGTCGCGGCCCGGATCGGGGTGTCGGCGACGGCGCTGTACCGGCACATCGAGGGCCGTTGGGAGCTGGAACGGCTGGTCGGAGAGAGCTTCCTGGCCGAGCTCACGCTCAGAGACGACCCGGAGGAGGACATTGAGCGGCACCTGGTGTCCTTCGGCGGGCAGCTGAGGTCGTTCCTGCTGTCCCACCCCGGGTTGGCCTCATACGTCCAGGTGCTGTTCCCGCGCGGTGAGGCGGGCGTCCGGCTGCTCCTCGACGAGGTCGCGGCCCTGGAGCGGCGCGGGTACTCAGCGGACGCGGCGGTTGTCCTGTCCGGCGCGGTCGCCTCCCTGGTGACCTGGTCGGCGGTGGCCGAGGAGCGCCAGTCGGCGGACGCGGACCCGGCCGGGTACGAGCGCGAACGGGACGCGGTCACCACGATGATCGCCGACCACGCCCGTCTCGGCCAGGCGCACTCCGGGCTCCCCGCGGTGACGCCCAAGGAGTTCTCCCGCCTGCTCCTGATCGCCCAGATCCGGGGACTGGTGTCGGTGGCGCCGCCGGGCCGCCCCGTAGGCGAGATCGTGGCGGAGCTGTCCGCGGCGGGGGACCGGTGGTGAGGGGGCGCGATTCCCGGGGAGCGGGGCGCGGGCCCGCGCGGGGTCCCGATCCGTTGGGCGGCCGCCTCCCCCGGCGGTCGCCACGTCATCGCCGAGCGCTCCGGACACGACGTGCCGATCAGCGCGCCCGGTGTCGTCACCGCGGAGATCCGCCGCACGGCGGTCCAGACCTGAGAAGAGGAAGCCGATGAACGAGCGGAACGGCGCATGGGGTCCGGTCAGGCGGACGTTCGGGTGCCTGGCGCTGTTACTGGTGCTCGTCGTCCTCCCGGTCGGCTGTGTCGTCCGGTGGTGGAACAACCCCATCCACGAGTTCGCCCGGGAGATGGACGACTACGGGACCCTGTGCGGGGGCCGCGAGATCCCCGGGGCCGCCGAGTACACCCCCGGCCCGGGGCCGCACCCCATCGTCGTGTTCGGCGGGGAGCGCCACTCCGACGCCGGCCGGACCGACCTGCACTTCTACGAGGACGAGGCCGGGGAGCCGTTCCGCTCGGACGACCCCGGGCAGATCCAGCTCGTCGCGTGCACCGAGGACATCGACGTGGGTGAGCGGGTCGGCGGCTGCGACTTCGATTCGGAGTCCGTCCCGCTGCACAGGGCGACCGTGGAGGTCCAGGTGTACGAGGCGCGGACCGGTGAGAAGGTCGGCGACCCCGTCGAACTGGTCGGCGAGGACGACTCCTGCCCGGTCGCGGTGGTCTACCAGGGGTCGCTGGGCCGTCTGTACACCGTCCCGACGAAGGAGCAGTACGCGTCCGCGCTCGCGGGTGTCGTCAACGGCTGACACCGGTCCCGTGACCGTCGTGTCGGCGCGTACGGCCACCGCCCGGGATCCTGTGGCCGTACGCGCACCGCGGCCACCGCTCACCGCCTGTCATAGGTCAAGGCGACCACGCCGTTCTCCAGGGGGCGGGTGCCTCTGAGCGTGAAGTGGGTCGGCGAGAAGCCGGCTCGGAACAGCGGGACGCCGGTGCCCAACACGACCGGGTAGAGCTTGACGACGAGCGAGTCGATCTCCGGGAGCAGGGTGCCCGCCAGGCGCCCCCCTCCCGCCAGGTAGATGTCACCTCCCGCTCCGGACTCCTCGGCCTTCAGCTCCCGGATCCGTTCCACCACGTCCGCGGCGATGACCTCCACCGCGGGGTCCTCGCTCCGCCCGAGGCTCTCCGACACCACGTACTGCCGCAGGTGGGTGTACGGGCTGGTGATCCCGACCTTCAGGGCGGCCTCGTAGGTCGCCCGGCCTTGGACGACGACGGCGAAGTTCGGGTTCGGGACGTCCACGCCCAGCTGCGCGCGGACGTGGGTCGGCAGGGTGTCCGGGTACTCCTCGACGATGAGGTCGACCACGTCCTGGGTCACCGGAAAGTCGTCGACCCGGTCTGCGGGGCCCGCGATGTAGCCGTCCACGGACATTCCGACGTAGTAGACGAGCTTGCGCATACACGACCTCTTTTCACTCTGTACGTAGTACTTCATGTGGAGTGGCTTGAATGTAGTACTACGCTTGAAGTGATGTCAATCCGGACGGAGAAGGACACCCATGCGCAAGAACCCCGAACGCCGGGCCGCCCTGCTCGACGCCGCCATCGAGGTGCTCGCCCGCGAGGGCGCACGCGGCCTGACCTTCCGCGCCGTGGATCAGGAGGCGGGCGTCCCGGTCGGCACCGCCTCCAACTACTTCGACAACCGTGACGACCTGTTCACCCAGGTCGGCCACCGCTTCTACGAGCGGCTGGGGGCCNGTCGCCCTCGCCCAGGAGGGGCCGCGCGACCGCGCCCGGGTCGCCCAGCTCATGCACGACGTCGTGGGGCGCGTCAGCGACTTCCGCTCCGGCTTCCTCGCCCAGATCGAACTGCGACTGGAGGCCGCGCGCCGCCCGGAGCTGCGCCGTCTGCTCACCGAGCGGGTCCGCGCGGACCTCGACGCCAACATCGACTTCCACACCCGCGCCGGCTTCCCCGGAGGCGAGACGTCCGTCACCCTCCTCTACCTGGCGCTGAACTGGCTCATCCTGGAGCGGCTGACCCTGCCCGACGTCATCTCCGAGGAACGTGCCCGCGCGCTGGTGGACGCGGCGGTCGAGCGCGTCGTCCCCGGGTCCGACGGCTCCGCCTGACGGGGGCGGCGCCCCCAGCCGGCCGCCGCCGGGCTCCTCTCCCGCTACCAACGGTGACCCCGCCCCCACCTGCGGGGACATGCTCGCGGACCCGGGGGCGCAGTCAAGGTGGGTCAAGGGTTTTGTTAGCCTTGCCTAACCAGCTCTCGCCATGCCGTCGACGGCCGGCGGAGGTTCGGCCACGCCCATGTTGAGGAGCCCTTTCGCATGCCCGCAGTACGCCTGCCCAGACCCGCACGGTACGCCGCCGCGGGGCTCGCCCTCACCGCGTTCCTGACCGCCTGCTCCGGCGGCGACACCGAGGACGCCGCCACGGGCGGTGACGGCGGCGGTGACGGAGCCTTCCCCGTCACCATCGACAGCGCCCTCGGCGAGACGGTCATCCCCGAGCAGCCCGAACGCGTCGTCACCTGGGGCTGGTCCGCCCAGGACGTCGTCCTCGCCCTCGACGTCATGCCGGTCGCCATGCCCCGCAACGACTACGGGGGCGACGAGAACGGGATCTTCCCCTGGGACGCCGAGCGGATCGCCGAGCTCGGCGGCGAGGCCCCCACCATCCTCACCGGAGCGCACGCCGACGCCCCGCCCCTGGAGGAGATCGTCGAGGCCCGCCCCGACGTGATCCTCGCCCCCAACTCCGGGATCACCCAGGAGGACTTCGACCGCCTCTCCGAGATCGCCCCCACCGTCGCCTACCCCGACCAGCCCTGGGCCACCACGTGGCAGGAGCAGGTCGACATCGTGGGTCGGGCGCTCGGTATGGAGGAGGAGGCCGACGACCTGCTGGCGCAGACTCAGGAGCAGGTCGGCGCGCTCGCCGCCGAGCACCCCGTCCTGGAGGGCACCACCTTCTTCTACGCCGCCGCGAACGAGGCGGACGTGCTCAACGTCTACCGGGAGTACGACCCCCGCGTCGAGATGCTCACGGACCTCGGCATGGAGCCCGGCGCCAGTGTGACCGAGCTGGACGCGGACCCCGACGACTCGTTCTTCTTCCAGGTCTCCTACGAGAACCTCCAGGAGATCGAGACCGACGTCCTGGTCATGTACTTCGCGGACGAGGCCGCACTGGAGGAGTTCACCTCCGACCCGCTCGTCGCCGCGATGCCGGCCGTCCGGGAGGGCCGCTTCGCCCCCATCGTCGGTGAGGACTTCGTGATGGCCAGCAGCGCCCCGACCGTCCTGTCCATCCCGTGGATGCTCGACCGGTACGTGCCGGAGCTCGCCGCCGCGGCCGAGAACGTCGAGTAGCGCGGACACCGGCATGACCACCACGACCGGGGGCGGCGCGGGAGCCGCCCCCGCCGTTCGACCACGCGGGCGGTTCCGCGCCCCGCTGGGCTTCGTCCTGCTGGGCGCGGGGCTCGCGGTCGCCGCGGCGTGCAGCCTCGCGGTGGGGGCCAACCCCCTGCCGCTCCACGTCGTCGCCGACGCCCTGCTCGACACCGACCTGTCCGACCCGGAACACCTGATCGTCGTCGACCGCCGGGTGCCGCGCACCCTCGTCGGACTCGCGGCGGGCGCCGCCCTGGGCATGGCGGGTGCCGTCATGCAGGGACTGACCCGTAACCCCCTCGCCGACCCCGGACTGCTCGGGATCAACGCGGGGGCCTCGCTGTGCGTGGTGGCGGCGATCAGCCTCCTCGGCGTGACCTCGCCGGGCGGGTACGTCTGGTTCGCCTTCGCGGGCGCCGCCCTGGCGGCGACGGTCGTGTACGGGGTGTCGAGCCTGGGCCGCGAGGGGGCCACCCCGGTCAAGCTCGCCCTGGCGGGGGCGGCCGTCACGGCGGCGTTGACCTCGATCGTCACGGCCGTCCTCCTCGTCGACCAGTCCACCCTGGACCAGATGCGGTTCTGGCAGGTGGGCGCACTGGCCTCGCGCGACCTGTCCGTGTTCCTGCGCACCGCGCCGTTCGTCATGGCGGGGGCGACCGTCGCCCTGGGCCTGGGCCGGGCCCTCAACGGTCTCGCTCTCGGGGAGGACGTGGCGCGCGGTCTGGGACAGAACCTCGCCCGGACCCGGGGCCTGGCCGCCGTCGCGATCATCGCGCTGTGCGGCGCCGCCACGGCGGGCG
>NZ_ANBC01000798.1:16389-16883 GCF_000341125.1 Nocardiopsis lucentensis DSM 44048
GTGGTCGGCCTCGACTACCGCCTGATCCTGCCGTTCAGCGCGCTCGCCGCGCCGACCCTCCTCCTGGTCTGCGACGTCGTCGCGCGTGTGGTCGCGCGCCCCGGCGAACTCCAGGTGGGGATCGTCACCGCGGCGATCGGCGCGCCGCTGTTCATCGCCCTGGTGCGGCGGGGAAGGGCGGTGCGGCTGTGACTCGCGACTCCGGGACCGTGCGCGGTCCGTCCACCGGGCGGTCGGTACCCGCCCGGTCGAGCCCCTCCCGAGCGAGCATCCCCGTCCGTGCCGTCCGCTTGCGCGGGAACCGGCGCGAGCTCGGCGTCACGCTCGTACTCCTGGTCGTACTCCTGGGCCTCATGGTGCTCGGGGTGAGCATGGGCCGGGCGTCGGTGTCCCTGCCCGAACTCGCCGACCTCCTCACCGGACGCGCCGATCAGGTCACCCGCTTCGTCGTCGTGGAGCTGCGCCTGCCCCGACTGCTCACGGCGGGGGCCGCC
>NZ_ANBC01000799.1 GCF_000341125.1 Nocardiopsis lucentensis DSM 44048
GCTGTCGGGCGCCCTGCTTCAGAGCATCGTCCGCAACCCGCTGGCCAGCCCGGACATCATCGGCATCACCCACGGCGCCAGCGCGGCCGGGGTCATCGGCGTGGTCTACCTGGGGATCAGCGGGCTGGCCCTGACCGGGTTGGTCTCCCTGGGCGGCGTCGGCGCGGCGGTGGCGATCTACCTGCTCGCCTGGCGGCGCGGTGTGGTCGGGTACCGGCTCCTACTCGCGGGCATCGGCGTGGCGGCCCTGGCCACCAGCGTCGTCTCCTGGGTACTCACCCAGACGGACGTCCGCGACGCGACGGTGGCGCTGACCTGGATCACGGGTAGCCTGGCCCGCGCCGACTGGCCCACCCTGAACCCGCTGCTGATCTGCGCCGGGGGCCTGGTGGTGCTGTTGGCCGTGTTGAGTCCGCGGCTGCGTTCGCTGGAGCTCGGCGACGACCCGGCGGCGGCCCTGGGCGTCTCCGTGGAGCGCTCACGGCTCTGGCTGCTGCTGGCCTCGGTGGCGCTGGCCTCCGCGGCGGTGGCGGTGACCGGTCCGGTCGCCTTCGTCGCCCTGGTCAGCGCGCCGATCGCTCGACGTACCGTGGGGGCGGGACGACTGGCCCTGGTCCCCGCGGCGCTGGTCGGCGCCGTGATCATGCTCGCGTCCGACCTCATCGCGCAGTTCACGATCCCCGAGACCACCCTCCCCGTGGGTGTGGTGACCGGTGTCGTGGGCGCTCCGTACCTTCTCTGGCTCCTCATGCGGACCAACCGGTCCGGGGCGGGTGGTTGACATGACTCTGACCGACAGAGCGAAGGCGGCGGACTCCGTCGAGGCCTTCACCTCACTGGAGACCGAGGGGTTGACGCTGGGCTACGGGGAGGAACCCGTCGTCCACGACCTCACGGTCAGCGTGCCGCAGGGCGTGGTCACCTCGATCGTCGGCGCGAACGGCTGCGGCAAGTCCACACTGCTGCGCGGCATGGCCCGGCTGCTGACCCCGCGTTCGGGGAAGGTGCTGCTCAACGGATCGGACATCCACGGCCTCGCCACCCGGGACGTCGCCCGGATCGTCGGACTGCTGCCGCAGAACCCGGTCGCGCCCGAGGGGATCACGGTCGCCGACCTCGTGGGACGGGGGCGCTACCCGCACCAGGGCTGGTTCCGCCGCTGGACGGCGGAGGACGACCGGGCGGTCCAGGACGCGTTGACGGCGACGGACACGCTGGACCTCGCGGAGCGGTCGGTGGACGAGCTGTCCGGCGGACAGAGGCAGCGGGTGTGGATCGCGATGACCCTCGCCCAGCGCACCGACCTGCTGCTGCTGGACGAACCGACGACCTTCCTCGACATCGCCCACCAGGTCGAGGTCCTGGACCTCCTGCTGGAGCTGAACCGCACCCAGGGCACCACGGTCGTCATGGTCCTGCACGACCTCAACCTGGCCGCGCGCTACTCCGACCACCTGGTGGCGATGCGGGAGGGGCGGATCTACGCGTCCGGGCGTCCGAGGGACGTGGTCACCGAGGACCTGGTCCGCGACGTCTTCGGGCTGTCGGCGAAGGTGTACCCGGACCCGGTCGCCGGTACCCCGAGCCTGTCGCCGCTGGTGCGCAACCCCGAGCACCTGCCGACCTGACACCGCCGGGGAGGCCGTGGAAGGGGAGGGAGTACGTCCTGGAGGGGAACCGAACCGGACGTCGCGGAGTCTGTCCTGACGTCCCCGTCCCGAACGCACGGAGTGCCCCAGGATGTCGCAGAGTCCGGAACAGTCGCAGATCGAGATCGCCAAGCTGCGCAAGCGCCTCAACCGGCTGGAGACGCGGGTGAGCATGGACGCCGAGGCGGCGCGGCGGTCCCGGCTGACCACGGGTGGGCTGGCGGGCGGTGCCGTGGCGCTCTTTCTGTCCCTCTCCCTTCCCTGGGTGGAGGCCTCCTTCACCGGTTGGGAGTTCCTCTGGGACTCGATCGGCGAACGCCGGTGGCTGGTCGTCGTCGCGCTGATCGCGGTCCTGGTGACGCTCGTGTTCGCCGTCGCGTCCCTCTCCGCTCAGGGGAGGGGAGTCCTCGTCGCCGCGCAGATCGCCGGCTGGTCCGTCCCCGCGCTGCTCGCTGTGGGGGCGATCTACCTCAGCATCGAGGACGTCTCCCTGGTCGGCGGGGTGTGGGTCGCCGCGGTCTCGGGCGCCGTGGTGGCCGGGGCCGCGCGCGGGGCGGCCGTCGCCCATGCCGAACTGGAGTAGCCGTCCCCCGCGCGAACGCCGTGCCGCTCCGCCTCGGCTCACGGCCGGACCCGGTGTGACCCGGACCGCGGCGCCTCCGGGGCCGTTCGGGTAGTGTCCGCGCACGTGAGCCACGCGATCGCCGCAGACGGCACCCGGATCTGGTACGACACCCTCGGCGAGGGTGAGCCCCTGCTACTCGTCCACGGACAGTCCCTCGACCACACGATGTGGAACGGGGTCGCCGAGGAACTGTCCCGGAACCATCGGGTCGTCCGGATGGACCTGCGCGGCACCGGTGACAGCGACGCCCCGGTCGACGCGCCCTACACGATGGACCTCCTGGCCCGCGACGCCCTCGCCGTCCTGGACGACCTCGGTCTCGAACGGGCCCACGTCTACGGCTTCTCCATGGGCGGCAAGGTCGCCCAGACACTCGCGGTCACCGCCCCCGGACGGATCGGAGCCCTCGTCCTGGGCTCGACCGCGCCGGGCGGGGAGCACGAGGTCGAGCGCCCCGTCGAGGCGTCGATGGCGCTGCGCAGGGCCAACACCGAGGAGGGGCGCGGGCTCATCGCGCACCTGTTCTACACACCTGCCTGGGCCGACACGCATCCGGACACCGTCGCCACGATCGTGCCGCACAACCCCCTGCGCGCCCAGCGGCGGCACTACGAGGCCAGCCTCCACCACGACGGGTGGGACCTGCTCCCCGACATCACCGCGCCGACCCTGGTCCTACACGGAGAGGACGACGAACTCACCCCCGTCGCCAACGCGAAGCTGCTGGCCGACCGCATCCCCGGCGCGCGCCTGTCGATCCTGCCCGGGGTCCGCCACGGGTACCCGCACGAGGCGGAGCCCAGGGCCACCCGGGAGGTCCTCGACTTCCTGCGGGAGCACCCGCTCACCCGCTGATCCAGGGCCGGCGGTCACCCGGGCGGCCACTGGTCGGCGCGCAGCTTGTCGAGCTGGCGCCGGTCGCGCTTGGTCGGGCGGCCCGCGCCCCGGTCCCGCCGGATCACGGGTCCGGTCGCCTGGGGCGGAGGGGCGGGTGTCCTGTCGACGTAACACCGCGTCGCGATGGGCGCCCCGACCCTCTTGGCGATGACGTGGCTCACGTCGACCAGCCGCGTCGTGCCGTGCAGGCGGACGCGGACCTCGTCCCCCGCCTTCACCGCGGTGGCCGCCTTGGCGGGTCGGCCGTTGACGCGGACGTGGCCGCCACGGCAGGCCTGGGCGGCGTCCGACCTGGTCTTGGTGAGACGGACGGCCCACAGCCAACGGTCGACCCGGGTGGATTCGGGTCCGGACGGCAGGGGCGCCGACGGGTCGCTCACACCGTCTCCTCTCGGTCTCGTCGGGCGTTGTGAGTCACTTTAGGCGGGCGGCGGTACGAAGTACTCCAAAGTCGCGCTAGAGTTGTTCCTGCAACGAGGTCCTGTGGAGCAGTTAGGAGTGCTCGCCACCCTGTCAAGGTGGAGGCCGCGGGTTCAAATCCCGTCAGGACCGCAGCCGGAGCCCGGCACCGCGAGGTGCCGGGCTCCTGTCGTTGTGGGGTGGAACCCGCGAGAGGGGGAAGGTCCCCCTCGGAGGCGACGACACCGGGCACGGAAGGATGACGGCACGTTGGGCTACCGGTACGCCACCGAGCGGGCGGACCATTCGGCGTTGGCGAGCGGCCAGGTACTGCGTTCGGCGCCCGGATACCCGGGTTTCCCCGTACGCCTGGCGAGTGAGCTCTTCCAACGCGCGCTGGCCCACGTGCACGACACCCCGGTGCGTCTGTGGGACCCCTGCTGCGGCGGCGGGTACCTGGTCACGGTGCTGGGACTGCTCCACCGCGACCGGATCTCCCACGTGCGCGCGTCGGACGTCGACGCCGACGCGGTCGAACTGGCGGCACGCAACCTGGAGCTGTTGACGGCCTCCGGCCTCTCGGCGCGTGAGGCGGAGCTGCGCAGGTCGGCGCGGGACTTCGGCCGGGTGGCGTTCGTGGAGCGCGCCGAGGCGGCGGCCAACCTCGCCGCGGGACTGGCCGCGATGGGCGGCGACCTGCCGCACGACTCGGCGGGGG
>NZ_ANBC01000800.1 GCF_000341125.1 Nocardiopsis lucentensis DSM 44048
CTCGTGGTGACGGACGTGCCCTACGGGGAGATGACCAGGTGGTCCGGCGCCGTGCCGGGGCGGGACCCCGTGGGCGCTCTGCTGGCCTCGCTCGGCCGTGCCCTGCCAGAGCGGGCGGTCATGGTCGTCACGGCGCGCACGCGGCGGATCGCCCTGCCCGAGGGCGTGCGGGCCCTCGAACGCGTGCGGGTCGGCAACCGCTCGGCGGTCCTCGTCCGCGCCCGCGACGTGGCCCCGGCCCCCTCCGTCTGAAACCGATTGTCACCCGCGCCGGAGTGGGAAACGTGACATCCGTGCCGGATCAGGCATATTCAGTTACGGAACGTGGCGGGTGCCAGGGTGGGTCCCGTCGAGCCAGGCAGTGGCGAACGGGGGGTGTCCTCATGACGGCACGAGGCGAGGGCGGAGTCTTCTGGGGACGTCCGGTGCGTCCGGCCCACGGGGTGAACCGTGTCGGACCGTGCTCCCGGGAGGTGCCGGCCGAGGACGGAACCGCCCTCGCCCGGATGGACGACTACCCGGCGGTCGTACCGGACCGCCCCACCTTCGGTCGGCACGGATACCCGCACAGGCCGAGGTGAGCGCGCGAGCCCGCACCGTCGCCCAGTCCAGAAGGCATCATCCAGGAGACCTCGCACCATGGAGCTGTTCCCGCCCTTCCCACTCGACACGTGGTACGACACGAAGCAGACACTGCACCGCTTCGAGCAGATCGTCGGCAAGACGCGCCTGCGCCACAGCCCTCGCCGCAACCACTGGTGGCATGTGCCCTTCCACCTGACCGGTACCGGGATCACGTCGCGTCCGATGGGGATGGTGGACGGGAACCCCGTCTTCACCGTCGACTTCGACTTCGTCCGTCACCAGCTGGTCGCGTCGAACATCGACGGTGCGCGGGTGTCCTTCCCGCTCCAGGGCAACAGTGTCGCCTCGTTCTACCTGCGATTCCAGTCCGCGCTGGACAGTCTGGGCGTGGACGGGAGCATCCCGGAGGCGCACCCCTTCGACCTGCCCGACGCCGGGCGGCCGTTCGTGGAGGACCACGAGCACGCCGTCTACGTGCCCGAGCACGCCACGCGGTACTGGCAGATCCTCAGCCAGGTCAACCTCGTCCTGGAGGAGTTCTCGTCCGGGTTCTCCGGCAAGACCAGCCCCGTGCACCACTTCTGGCACACGTTCGACCTCGCGGTCACGCGCTTCTCCCCGCATCCGGTGCCGCAGCCGAGGGAGGCGGGTGAACTGATCCGCGAGGCCTACTCGCGGGAGGTCGTGAGCTTCGGGTTCTGGTTCGGTGACGACAACATCCCCGAACCGTGCTTCTACTCCTACACCGCTCCCGAGCCCCGAGGGCTCACCGAACGGCAGCTCGCGCCCACGACGGCGGAGTGGGTGGACAGCGGCCACGGACACCTGGCACTGCTGCGGTACTCCGACGCGCGCAAGGCGCCGAACCCGCAGGCCACCGTCCTGGAGTTCCTGGAGAGCGCCTACCGGGCGGGGGCGGAGCTGGCCGGGTGGGACATCGACGCGCTGGCGTGCCCCGGCGGGATCACCGATCCGTACCGGGCGCGTCACTGAGGGGCGTCGCCGCCGCCGTCGGAGGGTGCCGGGTACTCCGGAACGGGAACACCTCGACGTTTTGACCCGTTCTTTGGTGTGTGCGGAGTTTCTGGGGGAATGTGGCCCCGGAAGCGGAACGCGCGCACAGCGCCCGCGGAGGGCACCCGGAGCGGGGGAGTGGCATGGACCTGACCGTCATCGACGCGCCTGAGCGGTCGAGATACGAGGTGAGCACCGACGGACGGGTGGTGGGTTTCTCCGCCTACCACCTCATCGAGGAGGGGGTGCTCGCCCTGCCCCACGTGGAGGTGGACTCCTCCTTCGAGGGCCAGGGCGTGGCCAGCACGCTCGTGCGCGAGTCCCTCGACGACATCCGCGCCCGCGATCTGAAGGTCGTGCCGATCTGCCCGTTCGTCCAGGCGTTCCTGAAGCGGCACCCGACCTACGGGGACCTGGTCCAGCGGGCCTGAGCGGGCGACCCTCCCCGGTGTTGCGGCCCGAGGCGTCCACCCCGTTCGAGACGGGGTTCTCCGGCGTCTCCACCGGGTGTTCTCCCCAATCACGGGGCGGTCGAACTTTCGCGTAACGGAAGAATCACCTTCCAGCGAAGATGTGAGCCCATGGGTGAAGGGTCCTACTTCGGGGGTATACGGCTCCGGTTGCCCGTTATCCCCGGAGCGAAGGAGCTCACCCGTCGTGTTAGTCGCAGACGCATCCCCCACCCTCAACGAACGCGTCACCGGCGCCATCGGGGACTTCAACAACGACATCCTCTGGGCCTGGGGCGTGATCCCGCTCCTGGTCGTCGTCAGCCTGTACTTCACCTTCGGGTCCGGCGTGGTCCAGCTCCGGATGCTGCCCGAGATGTTCCGGGTGCTGAGGAGCAAGCCCGAGACGGCGCCCGACGGCAAGAAGGCCGTGTCCTCACTGCAGGCGTTCATGATCTCGGCGGCGGCGCGTGTCGGCACCGGGAACATCGTCGGCGTGTCCGTCGCCATCGCGCTCGGCGGCCCCGGCGCGGTGTTCTGGATGTGGCTGATGGCGACGGTGGTCGGCGGCGCCAGCTTCGTGGAGGCCACGCTCGCGCAGCTCTACAAGGTCCGCGACCGGTCCGGGTACCGGGGCGGCCCCGCGTACTACATGGAGCGCGGGCTCGGCCAGCGGTGGATGGGGGTCCTGTTCGCGGTCATCCTCATCCTGACCTTCCCGATGGTGTTCAACGCGGTGCAGAGCAACACCATCGCCGGCGCGGTGAACAACTCCTCCGACGTCCTGGGCACCGGCTCCGGCATGTGGCTGTCGGCCGCGGTCGGCGTCGTGCTCGTCGTGGCCACCGGCCTGGTGATCTTCGGCGGCGTCCGTCGGATCGCGCACACCGCCCAGGCGCTGATCCCGTCGTTCGCGGCGTTGTACGTCGTCATCGGCCTGGTCATCATGGCCATGAACTACCAGGCGATCCCCGCCGTCTTCACGACGATCTTCGAGCACGCCTTCGGTCTGCGGGAGTTCGGGGCGGCCACGCTCGGCACCGTGATCATCCAGGGTGTGCGCCGGGGCATGTTCTCCAACGAGGCCGGTCTGGGGTCGGCGCCGGTCGCGGCGGCCAGCGCCTCCGTGACGCACCCGGTCAAGCAAGGGCTCGTGCAGACGCTCGGCGTCTACTTCGACACCCTGGTGCTGTGCACGGTCACCGCCTTCATCATCCTGCTCGCCGCGGGCGACCAGGTCGGTGGGGAGATCGAGGGCGACCTGGCGCAGCACGCGGTCATGACGTCGCTGGGCCCGTGGGCGCTGCACCTGATGACCGTGATCATCCTGCTGGTCGCGTTCACGTCGGTGCTCGGCAACTACTACTACGGTGAGTCCAACATCGAGTACCTGACCGACAACCGGGGCGTGCTGGTCGGGTACAAGGTCGTGTTCCTGCTGGCGACCTTCCTGGGTTCGCTGGGCTCGATCGACCTGGTCTGGACGCTGGCCGACACGACCATGGGTTCCATGGCGTTGATCAACCTGCTGGCCGTCACGCCGCTGGCGCTGATCGCGTTCCGCCTGCTCAAGGACTACAACCAGCAGCGTCGGGAGGGACGGGACCCCGTGTTCACCCGGGACCGGATGCCGGAGCTGCGCGGGGTCGAGTGCTGGGAGTCGGAGGAGGAAGTCGTCTCCGGTGTCCGGAAGCAGAGCCCGGCCTGAACCGTTCGGACCGAGTCCGGGCGGGGGCGGCGGCCCCGTGGGGCGGGGGCGGTGACCGGGTCGACGGCCGGGTCGCCGCCCCCTCGCGTGCGTTGGGTGCGCGGGTACGGCAAACCAGGAGAATTCCAACGAAGTCCGGAAAGCCCCTTGTTTACGGGCATCCGTGTTCTTTCGGTCACGAAGCCGAGGCGCTAGTGTTCTGCATCACAGTTGTGGCGCCCGTGTGTCTCGCCGAGGGAGTCGGATGTCCATCGTCTCAATCGAGCCCGCCACCGCCGAGAGGTGGACGGACCTGGAGAACCTGTTCGGACCGACCGGAGCCTACGGGCACTGTTGGTGCACGTTCTTCCGCAGACGCGCGAAGGACCACACGGCGAGCACCTCGTGTGAGCGCTCCCAGCGAGGGGTGGACAACAAGGAGGAGCTGCGGCGGCTGACCCTGGAGGGCCGTGTCCCAGGTCTGATCGCCTACGACGGCGACGGGCCGTGCGGGTGGGTGTCGGTGGCGCCCCGGGAGGACTACATCCGGTTGTCGCGGTCGCGGTCCCTGCGTCCGGCGGATCCGGGCGAACCAGGTGTGTGGGCGCTGGTCTGCTTCTGGCTGCCGCCGAGGCGGCGGCGCCGGGGTCTCGGCAGCCGCCTGCTCGACGGCGCCATCGAGTACGCCAGGGCGAGCGGCGCCCGGGTGCTGGAGGCCTACCCCGTGGACACGGTGGGTGGCCGGGCGCCCAGCGCGGAGGTGTACACGGGGACCGTGGAGATGTTCCAGCGGGCGGGGTTCTCGCTCGCCCCGCACCACGCCAGCGAGCGGGTGGTGGCCCGGTTGGCGCTGAAGGCGGACTGAGGCGGGGCGGCGCGGACGGCGCCGAATCGGGGAGACCGAGCTGTCCGAAACACCGCTGAGGAAGGCGCCCGGAAACCGGGGGAGGGTATCTGGGGCGCGTAGGGCCGAAGGCCGCCGCGGTCGGTCGGCTCCTCGAAGACCCCGACGGCGATCGGCCGTTCGATGACGGCTGATGGCGTGCTGGCGGCAATCGGTCGCAACCGCCGGGGAGGGCGGCGCGGGGAGCGGTGTGCGGGCAGCACGAGGCGGTCGGAGCTGTGGCGCCCCCGTATATCGAGTAGACCGTGCGGCGGGGTGGTCGCGCCAGGGCGGCTGGTGCGCCTGTGGACAACGTGTGTGGTGCGGTCATCGTGTGCTGGGCGACGTTCCCGTGGCGCGGTCGTGGCGCGCGTGGTGAGTGACGACCTCCGGTGGGCGCGGTCGTGGCGTCGGGCTGCGGTCCCGGTGCGGCGGGCGGTCGTCGTGGCGCGGTCGGCCTGGGCTGACCTGGGTGGTCGTGTGCGCGCCGGGTGGGGTTCCAGGCGTACGTTTTCTGCCGGAGCGCGCGCTGCTTCGCCGTGCGTTTGTACCCCCCTGGGGTAATCTCGGACATGGGGTCGTCAGGCGTGTCGGGGCGCTTGACGGGTCAATACCCCTAGGGGGTATAGTTGCTTCCAGATGGAGCGGCCCGGCATCGGGTCGCTGAGGTACACACGTACTCAGGAGGCGACATGGCCACCATGACCACCGCTGTTTACGAGGTCGACGGCATGAGCTGCGGCCACTGCGTCAACGCCATCACCAAGGAGGTCACCGAGGTCGCGAACGTCTCCGACGTCAAGGTCGACCTGGAGACCCGGAAGGTGACCGTCACCAGTGAGGGCCCGGTCGAGGACGCCGCGGTCCGCGCCGCCATCGACGAGGCCGGTTACGAGGTGCGGAACTGACATGAACGTGACCACGAGGCTCGGACTCTTCGCTCTCGGGCTCGTGGCCGTGTTCGCCGCGATGTTCGGGGTCGGCTCCCTGGCCGGCCCCCTCCTCCCCGACAGTGTCATCGGCCAGGCCGGGAGCACGGCGGAGGACCCGCACGGCGGAGCGGTCCACGAGGACCACTAGGGCCTGTTCGTGGAACGGTCGCCCGAGGGGCGCCTGAACCCGGGCCGAGGCGAGGCGGAGGCCCAAGGCAAGCACTGTTCGGGCGCCGACAGGGTTCTGCA
>NZ_ANBC01000801.1 GCF_000341125.1 Nocardiopsis lucentensis DSM 44048
CCGAGGAGGAAGAATCCCTGTCTCTTTGGGCGCCTGAACCCGGGCCGAAGCGAAGCGGAGGCCCAAAGCAAGCACTGACACCAGCAGCGGTTGGAGTGTGGAATTGAGTACCAGCGACACCCGGGCAAGACGCCCCGAGACGGCTCCGGTCGAACTCGCCATCGGCGGGATGACCTGCGCCGCGTGCGCCAACCGCGTCGAGAAGCGGCTCAACCGCATGGAGGGCGTCACCGCCAGCGTCAACTTCGCGACCGAGAAGGCGCGCGTGTCGTTCGAGGGTGAACCCGTCGCCGTCGACGAACTCGTCGCCCAGGTCGAGAAGGCGGGCTACACCGCCACCGTCCCCCAGCCCGACACCGGGCCGGGGGAGACCCCCTCCGAACCGGACGACCCCGCCCGCGCCCTGCGCGACCGGGCGCTGGTCTCACTCCTGCTCTCCGCTCCGGTCATCGCCATGGCGATGATCCCGGCCCTCCAGTTCACCTACTGGCAGTGGGCGTCCCTCGCCCTCGCGGCGCCCGTCATCGTCTGGGGCGCGCTGCCCTTCCACGTCTCGGCGTGGAAGAACCTCAAACTCGGCACGGCGACCATGGACACGCTGGTCTCCCTCGGGGTGACCGCCGCGTTCCTGTGGTCCCTGTACGCCCTCTTCCTCGGCACCGCCGGAACCCCCGGTATGGTGCACCCCTTCGAGTTCACCATCACCCGCACCGACGGCTCCGCCAACATCTACCTGGAGGTCGCGGCAGGGGTCACCTCCTTCATCCTCCTCGGCAAATTCTTCGAGGCCCGGTCCAAGCGCCGGGCCGGGGCCGCCCTGCGCGCCCTGCTCGAACTGGGCGCCAAGGAGGTCACCGTCCTGCGGGGCGGGGGATCGGACGCACGCGAGGAGCTCGTCCCCATCGAGCGGCTCGCCGTCGGCGACCGCTTCGTCGTCCGGCCCGGCGAGAAGATCGCCACCGACGGCACCGTGGAGGAGGGCACCTCCGCCGTCGACATGAGCATGCTCACCGGCGAGTCCGTCCCCGTGGAGGTCGCGCCCGGAACGGCCGTGGTCGGTGCCACCGTCAACGCGGGCGGCCGCCTCGTCGTCCGCGCCTCGAGGGTCGGCTCCGACACCCAGCTCGCCCAGATGGCGCGCCTGGTGGAGGACGCCCAGAACGGCAAGGCGCAGGTCCAGCGGCTCGCTGACCGGGTCTCCGGGATCTTCGTCCCCATCGCGATCATGATCGCCGTGGGCACGCTCGGTTTCTGGATCGGCACCGGAGGGTCGGTGTCGGCCGCCTTCACCGCCGCCGTCGCCGTACTGATCATCGCCTGCCCGTGCGCGCTCGGCCTGGCCACGCCCATGGCCTTGATGGTCGGCACGGGCCGGGGCGCTCAGCTCGGCATTCTCATCAAGGGCCCGGAGGTCCTGGAGAGCACCCGCCGCGTCGACACCGTCGTCCTCGACAAGACCGGCACCGTCACCACCGGCCGGATGGCCCTCACGGGGATCACCGCCGCTGACGGCGAGGACGAGGACGAGCTCCTGCGCCTGGCCGGAGCCCTGGAGAACGCCTCCGAGCACCCCATCGCCCGCGCCATCGCCAAGGAGGCCGCCGTGCGGGTCGGCGCGCCGCCGACCCCGGAGGACTTCGCCAACATCGAGGGACGCGGCGTCCAGGGGGTCGTCGACGGGCACGCCGTCCTGGTCGGTCGGGTGGCCCTGCTGGAGGAGTGGTCGCAGACCCTGCCCGAGGAGCTCGCCGCCGCGGTCGCCGACGCGGAGTCGGAGGGGCGCACCGCCGTCGCCGTCGGTTGGGACGGGAGAGCCCGGGGGGTCCTGGTCGTGGCCGACACCGTCAAGCCCACCAGCGCCGAGGCGATCCGTCAGTTCCGTGACCTGGGGCTCACCCCGATCCTGCTCACCGGCGACAACGAGGCCGTGGCCCGCGCCGTGGCCGTCGAGGTCGGTGTCGACGAGGTGATCGCGGAGGTCCTGCCCGAGGACAAGGTCGACGCCGTCCGGCGGCTCCAGGACGAGGGGCGCACCGTGGCGATGGTCGGCGACGGGGTCAACGACGCCGCCGCGCTCGCCCAGGCCGACCTGGGGCTGTCCATGGGAACGGGTACGGACGTCGCGATCGAGGCCAGCGACCTGACCCTGGTGCGCGGTGACCTGCGCGCGGCGGCGGACGCCGTCCGGCTGTCGCGGCGGACCCTGGCCACCATCCGGGGCAACCTGTTCTGGGCCTTCGCCTACAACTCGGCGGCGCTGCCCCTGGCCGCGCTCGGCCTGCTCAACCCGATGCTGGCGGGGGCCGCGATGGCGCTGTCGAGCGTGTTCGTGGTGACCAACAGCCAGCGACTGCGCCGGTTCCGGCCGCTCAGCGATCACGCCACCGCCGCCTGAACCGACCGCCCACCCTCCCGACCGACGGCCGCCCCGGGACCCGCGCCCCGGGGCGGCCGCGTGTTCGGGGCCAGCACGGATATCCGGAGAAACCGCTGATCCCCGGGGAGTGCGGATGACTCGGTGTGAATTGGGTCTCGCGTTCCGCGAAACCGAGCGCTAGGGTGTGCCGGTGGACGAACCCCAGGGTTCACACGGAGCCCCACACGGGCCCCGTACCGATCCGCGCGGTACCCCCGCTGTCCGCTCGTGACCCGAAGGACGGAGCCCCCTCCCGGACCGACGCCAGCCCGCCCCTCCCCTATCCCCCTCCCATGAGGCCCCCGTGACATCTGGATGCCCGTACGCCACGTTCCAGCGGAGTGAACCGCACCCCGACCCCTACGCCGTGTACGCCGAGCTGCGTGCGGAGCACGGTCCGGTGGTCCCGGTCGAGCTCGAACCGGGCGTCCACGGGTGGCTGGTCACCGACTACGAGACCCTCATCTCCTGGTCCAGGGACACCACCACGTTCACCCACGACTCACGGGTCTGGCGGGACTTCCGCGAGGGGAGGGTCGACCCCGACTCCCCTCTCCTGCCGATGATGGCGCCCCGGACGAACGCCCTGTTCGTCGATGGTGCCGAACACCAGCGCTACCGCCGGGCGATCACCGACAGTCTCGGTGCCGTCAGCGACGCCGACCTGCGCGCGACCACCCGTCGCTACGCCGACGGCCTCATCGACCAGTTCTGCGCGCGGGGCGAGGCGGAACTGCTCAACGAGTACGCGCGCACCCTCCCGCTGCTGGTCTTCAACGACCTGTTCGGCTTCGACGAGGACCAGGGCCTGCGTTTCGCCACCGCCATGCGCAACATGTGGATGGGCGTGGACGCCGAGCGCTCCAACACCGAGGCCGAGCGCGCCCTGTCCGAGGTGGTCGGCGCCAAGCACCGCGCGCCCGGGGACGACGTGACCACGCGCCTCATCCAGCACCGCGCCGGACTCACCGACGAGGAGATCATCATGCAGATGCTCCTCATCGTCGGCGCCGCCAACGAGCCCACCGCCAACCTCATCGGCGCCGCCGTCCGCTCCGCGCTGGCCGATCCGGTGGCGGCCTCGGACCGGGTCCCCTCCGACGCGGCCCTGGCCGACATCGTCGACCGCGTCCTGTGGCTGGAGCCGCCGATCATCAACTACCCGGTGATCTACCCGCGCGTGGACGTGCCCCTCGGCGGGGGCCGGACGATCCGCGCCGGTGAGCCGGTCACGCTGAGTTTCGCCGCCGCCAACCACTTCTACCGTCGGGAGAACGCCGAGCGGTTGGAGGAGGCGCCCAACCGGGCCCACGTCGCCTGGGGCGCGGGGCCGCACCGGTGCCCCGCACGCGACGAGGCCACCACCATCACCACCATCGCGCTGCGCACCCTGCTCACCCGGCTCCCCGGGCTGCGCGTGGCGGTGCCGCGCGAGGACCTGCGCTGGCAGATCACCGCCCTGTCCTGCATCCCGCTCCAGCTCCCCGTCCAGTTCACGCCGCAGTCACCCCTGCCCCCCACCGATGTGGAAGGACCCTCATGGAGCCCCTCCGACTCGCCCCGGGAAACCTCCGGTCCCAAGCCGCCCACCTCCGCTCGCTCGGGCCTGTCGTCCCTGTCGAACTTCCTGGTGAGGTTGCTGCGTGGATCGTGACCAGCCACGCGGCGGTCACCGAGGCCCTCGCCAGCCCGCACGTCCAGAAGGACAAGAGGCACTGGCGCGCCTTCAACGCGGGTGAGATCCCGCCTGACTGGCCGCTCATCTCGTGGATCATCGCCGAGAACATGCTGACCAGCGACGGCGACGAGCACACCAGATTGCGCAAGCTCGTCTCCAAGGCGTTCACCCCCCGAAGGATCGAGCTGTTGCGCGGCGGCGTCGTCGCGGTCATCGACGGCCTCCTGGACGGTGTGGAGGAGGCGGCCGGTGCGAGTGAGGACGGTGTCGTGGACCTGCGGGCGCTGCTCGCCCAGCCCCTGCCGATGACGGTCATCAGCGACCTGTTCGGGCTCGACGAGGCGATCCGGCCGACACTGAACCGCCTGGTCGGCCAGTTCTTCGACCAGAGCGTCACGCCCGAGGCGGCGATGGCGGCGTTCACCGAGATCGGCGAGGTCCTCACCGCGCTGGTCGCGGCCAAACGGGAGGAGCCGGGCGACGATCTGACCACCGCCCTGATCGCGGCCCGCGACGAGGACGACCGGCTCAGCGAGACGGAGCTCATCTGGAGCCTGCTCCTGATCATCAGCGCGGGCTACGAGACCACGATGAACCTCATCGCCAACGCCGTCCGCGCCCTGGTCACCCACCGCGACCAGCTCGACATGCTCATGGACGGCCGTGTGCCGTGGTCCGCGGCGGTCGAGGAGGTCCTGCGCTGGGACGGTCCGGCCGAGTACATCCCGATGCGCTACACGACCCGAGACCTCGAACTCGCCGGGGTGAGCGTCCCCGCGGGCGAGCCGCTGCTGATCGGCTACGGCGGGGCGGGCCGGGACGGGGAGCGATACGGTCCCACGGCGGAGGAGTTCGACGTCACCCGTGAGGACACCTCGCACCTGGCCTTCTCGCACGGGCGCCACTACTGCCTGGGGGCGAGTCTGGCCCGGATGGAGGCGGGGGAGGTCCTTCCCCGCCTGTTCGAGCGGTTCCCCAAGCTCGACCTGGCCGTGCCGCCGGAGGAGCTGAGGCCGCTGCCGTCGATCGTCGTCGCCGGGGTCGAGGAGCTGCCGGTGCGCCTGCGCTGAGAGTGACGCCGGGTGGGACACGCCCGGTGACCACGATCCCGTGAGAAGGGGTTTCACCCCCTTCTGGCGGGATCATCGCATTTCAGGGATCATGTGCCTGATGTCAGGGCGCCGGGTGGGTGTTCGCGGCGCCGCCACCGACCGTGCCAACGCCGCCCGGGATCCCTAGACTCTGGATTGTCCCCCCTGCCCGGCCACGCTCCGCTCCCGCGGTCACCCCTGCCCTTCTCCCCTCCCCTTCAGAGGAATCGCGCCACATGAACAGTTCGGCAGCCGAATCCGGCCGCTCCCTGGTCGACAGGTACCGCCTGGACGAGGTCATCGGCGAGGGCGGCATGGGCCGGGTCTGGCGGGGAACCGACACCCTCCTCGACCGTCCGGTCGCCGTCAAGGAACTGACCACGCCGCCCGGCCTCCCGGCGCACGAGGTGGAGGTCCTGCGTACGCGGATGCTGCGCGAGGCGCGCAGCGCCGCGCAGCTGAGCCACCCCTCCATCATCACCGTGTTCGACGTGGCCGAGGAGGACGGCCGCCCCTGGATCGTGATGGAGCTGGTCCAGGGGCCCTCCTTGGGCGACCTGATTCGCTCCGGGGAGTCGCTGTCCGTGCGCCGGGTCGCCGACATCGGTGAACAGATGGGCGCCGGACTGGCCGAGGCGCACGGGCGGGGCATCGTGCACCGCGACATCAAGCCCGGCAACGTGCTCATCGCGGGGGAGAACCGCGCGGTCCTCACCGACTTCGGCATCGCCCATCTGGACGGGTCCACCCATCTGACCAGTACGGGACTGCTCATCGGCTCCCCCAGCTACCTGGCGCCCGAGGTCGCGCAGGGGCATCAGGCCACCCCCGCCTCAGACGCGTGGGCCTTGGGCGTCACCCTCTACCAGGCGGTGGAGGGGTCGCTGCCGTTCGACCGGCCCACGCCGATGGCGACGCTCACCGCCATCTGCACCCAGGACCTGCCCGAACCGCTGCGGGCCGGCCCGCTCCGCCCCGTACTGGAGGGGCTGTGCGCGAAGGAACCGGGGGACCGGCTCTCCATCGCCGAGGCGCGCTCCCTCCTGCGCGGGATCCGGGACGACGAGGAGGCCGCCTCCGTCGGCGCCGCCCCCACCCTCGCGACCACCCGTCCCACCGAGGAGCCCGGACCGGCGGCAGC
>NZ_ANBC01000802.1 GCF_000341125.1 Nocardiopsis lucentensis DSM 44048
GCGTGTCCGGCGCCACCGACGACGCCCGCACCGCGAGCTCCGGCGGTACGGCAGGCGTCGCCTGGGCCACGCGTCCGTCCGACCCGTCCGGGAGCACCTCCGGGGGCGGAGGGGGAGCACGGCGGGTCAGGGCCGCGCTGATCGTCGCCGCCGCGGTCGTGCTGCTGGTCGCGGGCGCGGCCACCAGTGCCCTGATCAGTATGAACCGCTCCCAGGGCACGGCCGAGACCGCGAGCGGGTCCGTCGACGGGGCGGGTGCCGAGGACTCCCGGGACGCCGACGCCACCGCCGACACCCCGTCGGAGGACGCCGACCCGGACGCGGAGCCGCAGGACGGGGAGGACGGGGCGGAAGAGGACGACGACCGGTGGGACTTCCTCACCCGCTACGAAGACACCACCGGCTTCTCCGTCGACGTCCCCGAGGACTGGACGGTGGAGCGGAGCGGCAGCAGCGTCTTCTTCCGCAACCCCGACGGCGGGTACCTCCAGGTGGACCAGACCGACTCCCCCAACCCGGACGCCGGTGACGACTGGCGCGACCTCGAACCGGCCGCCAGCCAGAACTTCAGCGGCTAC
>NZ_ANBC01000803.1 GCF_000341125.1 Nocardiopsis lucentensis DSM 44048
TTGAGTTCTTCGGTGGTGTGGGCGAGGACGGTGGCGCGGTGGTCGAAGGTGGTGCGGCGGGCCATCGTGTGGGCGATGTCGCCCAGGTTCATTTCTGGGTTGTGGTCGATGGTGTCGGCGAGCTGGGAGGCGGTGTCGGTCAACGCCTTGGGGGTGCGCGCGGACAACAGAACCGGCACCGGTCCGTTGACCGGGGTTCCGGCAGGTTCCTCGGTAATGTCAGGCGCCTGTTCCAGAACCAGGTGCACATTGGTGCCGCCCATGCCGAACGACGACACACCGGCCACCCGCCGCAGGCCACCCTCCTCGATCCAGGGGCGCCGCTCCGTCACCACCTCAACGCTGAGCTCGTCGAGGGGGATGTCGGGGTTGGGCTCGGTGAAGTTGAGGCTGGGCACGAGCTCCCCCTCGCGCACGCACAGCGCCGCCTTGAGGAACCCGACGATGCCGGCCGCCCCCTCCAGGTGACCGACGTTGGTCTTGACCGAGCCCACCTGGACCGGGCGTGTCCGACCGCTGCCCGCACCGACCACCGCACCCAGGGCGGCGGCCTCCACGGGGTCGCCGACACGCGTGCCGGTACCGTGCAGCTCGACGTAGTGGACCGACTCCGGGGACACGCCCGCCCGCTCGTAGGCCCCGCGCAGCACCGCTTCCTGGGCGGCCTGGTCCGGGGTGGTGATGTTCGCCCCGCCGCCGTCGTTGTTGACGGCGCCTCCCCTGATGACGCAGTGCACCCGGTCGCCGTCCGCGATCGCGGCGGAGAGCGGCTTGAGCACGACGGCCCCACCTCCCTCGCCGCGCACGTAGCCGTTGGCGCGCGCGTCGAAGGTGTGGCAGCGCCCGTCGGGGGAGAGCGCTCCCATGCGCTCCATCGTTGTGGTGCTCTCCTCGGTGAGCACCAGGTGGACGCCGCCGACCACGGCGAGCGTGGTCTCCCCCCGGCGCAGGCTCTCACACGCCGTCTGCACCGCCACCAGCGAGGACGACTGGGCCGAGTCCACGGTGACGCTGGGGCCGCGCAGGCCCAGGTGGTAGGACAGGCGGTTCGCTGCCATGGCGCGGTGCAGCCCCGTGGCGGTGTGGCTTCCCGTCGGCACCCCGGAGCGCCGGGTGAGGGCGGCGTAGTCGTCGGAGGCGATCCCGACGAAGACGCCGGCGTCCGTTCCGGCGAGGTCACCGGGGACGATTCCGGCGTTCTCCAACGCCTCCCACCCCAGTTCGAGCATGAGCCGGTGCTGCGGATCGGTCGCGGCGGCCTCTGCGGCGTCCATACCGAAGAACTCGGCGTCGAACCCGGCGTGGTCGTCCAGGGCGGCCCGCCAGGTGCCGTCCTCCCGGCGGGCAGGCATGCCGCGACCGGCGCACAACAGGTCCCAGAACTCCTCGGTGGTGGCCGCCCCTGGCAGTCGGCAGGACATGCCGACAACGGCGATGCCGTCGAGATCGTCTGTGCCGTCGGTGGTGTCGGGTCGCCGTGCACCGGTGTTCGGGATCATGAAGTCTCCATTGCCGAGGGGTGGATCGAGTCGCCTGCGTCACGGCGGAGGAAAACCTGGATCGCAGAGTTCGACGGAGGTGGAAACCGTGGTGCGGCGGGGGGGGCCGCCNGGCTGCGAATGAGCATTCCCCGGTGCCATCCGATCTCGTTTTCTGGAACGGCCAGGCGCAGTTTTGGAATTCTGGTGACGAGGGCTTCGGTCGCGCACTGGAGTTCCATCCTGGCCAGTGCCGCGCCGACGCAGTAGTGCGGCCCCTTGCTGAACGACAGGTGGGGGTTGGGGTCGCGTTCCAGGGAGAACGTGTCGGGATCGTCGAAGACCTCGCCGTCCCGGTTGGCGGAGGTCAGCGAGTAGACGACGGCCTCCCCCGCCCGGATGCGCACCCCGGCGATCTCCAGATCCTCGGTGGCGACCCGGCTCGCGGGCACCGACGACCACAGGGGCAGGTACCGCAGGAGCTCCTCCACCGCGGTGGGGATGAGCTCAGGCTCCGCACACAACCGCTGGTAGTGCTCGGGTTCGCGCAACAGGAGGAGGACGTTCCCGGCCAGCTGGTTGGCGGTGGTCTCGTGGCCGCCGACGAGCAGGCCCCCGATGAGCATGAGCAGTTCCGGCTCGGTGAGCCGCCCCTCGTCGTCGCTGACCTGGATCAGTGCGCTGAGCAGGTCGTCTTCGGGCTCGGCCCGGCGCTTCGCGGCGAGATCGTACAGGTAGGCGCTGAACTGCTCCATCGCCCCGGTGATCTCGGCCTCGGTGTACCGCGTCGAGGACATCAGCGCGTCGCTGAAGCGGCGGAAAAGGTCCTGATCCTCGACGGGAACGCCGAGCATGCGGCAGATGACCCGCGTCGGCAGCGGGAGGGCCAGTCGGGCCACCAGGTCGACCGGGCCGCCGTCGGCGACCATCCCGTCGACGAGTTCCTCTGTGATCCGCTCGACTTCGGGGAGCATGTCGGCGACCCGCCTGGGGGTGAAGGCCCTGGACACGAGCCTGCGCAGCCTTCGGTGCTGCTCCGGGGGCATCCCCATCAGCCCCACCGAGTCCAGCGGGCGCGGCGCGACCCTGGGCACGTCCCAGTCGGCCCCGGCGTGCAGGCTCAGCCTCGGATCGGTGAGGGCCTCGCGGATGTCCTCGTGGCGGGTGAGGAGCCAGGCCTGACCGCCGTGGGGCATCCGCACACGGGCGACCGGTTCACGCGCGCGCAACTTCGCGTACGTGGGGTCGACGCTGAGGTCCACACGGTCGCCGAACGGGTAGTCCCACACGGAACCGCCGGTCACGGGGCAGGTCATGGCTCTCTTCTCCTCTGGGCGCGGATTCTGTCACTCAACACCAGAAGGAGCGGCGGACGAGAAGGGTTCGCTGATGCTATGTCAGGTCCTTCCCCGCGTTGCCCGAATGGGTTTTTCACGCCCCGGGCCCGACGGTTCCCGTGGGCTACTGTGTCAGGTTCGGTCTTGCGGGCGGGGTCGCCCGGGATTTAGCTTCCTTTCCGCCGTGGGTGTTCGCTCGGGGATTTCTCTCGACGCGGCCACTCGCCGTGTCAAGAGAATGACTCACCGGCGTTCGCGTATTCCCTTTCGTGCGCCCGAGGTCGAGCAATCCTCCGCATCAGCCCCGATGAGAGAGTCGATATGACGCAGCAGATGACCGAATCCGGAAACGGACCGGCCCAGCAGGGGGCCGAGGCCGGACCACACCCGCTCGCGCAGCCGGACGGGGCCGACGCGCGTGGCCTGCTGGACTGGTTCGCCAAGGCGCGGGAGGAGGCCCCGGTCTTCTGGGACGAGACCCGCCAGGCCTGGCAGGTGTTCACCTACGCCGATTACCTGACCGTTTCCACCAACCCCCAGCTCTTCTCCTCCGACTTTTCCCCGGTCTTCCCGGTGCCGAAGGAGCTGGCGATCCTCATGGGGCCCGGAACGTTCGGCGGTATCGACCCGCCCAAGCACGGGCCGCTGCGCAAGCTGGTGTCCCAGGCGTTCACCCCCAAGCGGATCTCCGCGCTCCAGCCGCGCGTGGCGGAGATCGCCAGGGAGCTGCTGGCCGGACTGCGTGACCGGGAGCGGATCGACGTCGTCTCCGACCTGGCCTATCCCCTGCCGGTCATCGTCATCGCCGAACTGCTCGGTATCCCGGCGCAGGACCGCGACCTGTTCCGCGAGTGGGTCGACGTCATCCTCAACAACGAGGGCATGGAGTACCCGAACCTCCCCGACGACTTCGCCGAGACGATGGGGCCGGCGATCGAGGAGTGGGCCGCGTACCTGTACAAGCACATCGCGCTCAAGCGGGAGAACCCGGCGGACGACCTGATGAGCGGCCTCATCGAGTCCGAGGTGGACGGCCGCAGGCTCACCGACGAGGAGATCGTCAACATCGTGGCGCTGCTGCTCACCGCGGGCCACATCTCCAGCGCCACCCTGCTCAGCAACCTCTTCCTGGTGCTGGAGGAGCACCCGGACGCCCAGGCGGAGGTCCGCGCCGACCGCGGGCTGATCCCCGGTCTGATCGAGGAGACGCTGCGCTACCGCAGCCCCTTCAACAACATTTTCCGGCTGGTGAAGGAGGACACCGACATCCTCGGCCACCCCATGCGGGCCGGACAGATGGTCATCGCGTGGATCGCCTCGGCCAACCGGGACGCCGCGCAGTTCTCCGCCCCCGACACCTTCGACGTGCGCCGTGAGTCCAATCGGCACATGGCCTTCGGGCACGGCATCCACCACTGCCTCGGTGCGTTCCTGGCCCGCCTGGAGGCCAAGGTGTTCCTCGATCTCTTCTTCGACGAGTTCTCCGCCTACCGGATCGAGCACGACGGCGTGGAGTTCTACGAGGACGACCAGTTGACCGCTCGTTGCCTCCCGGTGGCCGTCACCCGCCACTGAGGCGGGGCGGTCGGCGTGGCGGAACGCGCACGGACGAAGGACTCAAGGAGCAGCCCGATGGTGGCGAGCATCACCGGGGGGACCGGTATCGGCGGGGTCAGATCCTGCCGCCTGGTCGACCTCGAACAGCACAAGGACGAGCGCGGAAGTCTGTCGGTGGTCGAGTCCGAGCGGACCGTGGGCTTCTCCGTCAGGCGTGTCTACTACCTGCATGACCTCCAGCCGGGCACCTCGCGTGGCGGGCACGCCCACCGCTCCCTGGAGCAGCTGATCATCGCCGCCCACGGCGCGTTCACCATCACCGTCGACGACGGGTTCCACCGGGCCAGCCACCAGTTGCTCCAACCCGGCGTCGGGATGTACGTGGGGCCGATGGTGTGGCGGAACCTCAGCGACTTCACCGAGGGGGCGGTCTGCCTCGTCCTGGCCTCCTGCCACTACGACGAGTCGGACTACTACCGCGACTACGACGCCTTCCTCAGGGACACCCGGGGGACGTCATGAGCGGTCGGGAGGTCGCCGCCCCCGCCGGGGTGCGGTTCTATGACCCGCGGGAGGTGCACGACGCCTCGGGCCTGCGGGAGGAGATCGACGCCGCCCTGCTGCGGGTCGCCGCCAGCGGACGGTATCTGCTCGGGGAGGAGATCGACGCGTTCGAGGAGCGGTTCGCCCGCTACTGCGGCGCGGGGCACTGCGTCGCCGTCGGCAGCGGGTTCGACGCGCTCCGGTTGACCCTCCGCGCGCTCGGGGTGGGCTCCGGTGACGAGGTGATCGTGCCCTCGCACACCTTCGTGGCGACCTGGCTCGCGGTGTCGGAGGTCGGGGCCACCCCGGTTCCCGTCGAACCCGGTGACGAGGGGCCCTCGCGGTTCCTGATCGACCCCGACCGGCTGGAGGCGGCCCTGACCGCCAGGACCAGGGCGGTGGTCCCCGTGCACCTGTACGGGCACCCGGTCGACCTGGAGGCGGTCGAGTCGTTCGCGCGGCGGCACGGGCTCCCGGTGGTCGAGGACGCGGCACAGGCGCACGGCGCCCGCCACCGGGGGACCCGCGTGGGCGGCGGGTACGCGGCCGCCTTCAGCTTCTACCCCGGCAAGAACCTGGGCGCGCTCGGCGACGGCGGCGCGGTCGTCACCTCCGACCCGGACCTGGCCCGGCGGCTGCGCCTGCTGCGCAACTACGGGTCCCGGGAGAAGTACCGGCACGAGGCGCGGGGCGTCAACTCTCGCCTGGACGAACTCCAGGCCGCCGTCCTGTCCGCCCAACTCCCCCACCTGGACACCTGGAACGCGCGGCGGCGTGAGATCGCCGACCGCTACACGCGGGCGCTGGCCGGACTGCCCGGGATCACCGTTCCCTCGGTCGCGCCCTGGGCGGAACCCGTCTGGCACCAGTACGTGCTGCGTGCGACCCACCGCGACCGGCTGCGGCGGCTGCTGGCCGAGGCGGGGGTGGAGACGCACGTCCACTACCCCGTGGCCGTGCACGACTCGCGGGCCTACGCCGGTCCTGAGCCGGTGGCGTCCGCCGCGGACCCCGGGCCGGGCACCGGCGCGGCGTCCGCCCAGTGGGCGCGGCCCTTCGGGGACCTGCCGCGCGCCCGGCGGTTGGCCACCGAGGTGCTCAGCCTGCCGATTGGCCCGCACCTGTCCGACGACGCCGTCGCGACGGTGGTCGCGGCCGTCCGATCGGCCGCGCCGGACACCCGGGAGGTGGGTCCGTGAACCAGCAGCACACCGTTCGAAACGGCACCGGAGGGGAGCGATGAAGGGCGTCATTCTCGCGGGCGGCAGCGGCACCAGGCTGCGTCCGCTGACCGGAACCCTGTCCAAACAGGTACTGCCGGTCTACGACAAACCGATGATCTACTACCCGCTGTCGGTACTCATGCTGGCCGGGATCTGCGACATCCAGATCATCTCCGGCAAGGACCACCTGGAGATGTTCCGCTCCCTGCTCGGCGACGGCGACCGGATCGGGCTGGACATCAGCTACGCCGAACAGGCTGAACCCCGGGGCATCGCCGAGGCCTTCCTCATCGGCAAGGAGCACATCGGCCGTGACCAGGTCGCCCTGATCCTCGGTGACAACGTCTTCCACGGGCCCGGGTTCTCCTCCGTGCTGACCGCGAGCGCGGCCCGCCTCGACGGGTGCGAACTGTTCGGCTACCCGGTCAAGGACGCACAGCGCTACGGGGTGGCGGAGATCGACGACGGGGGCCAGGTGCTGTCGATCGAGGAGAAACCCCGGCACCCGCGGTCCAACCTGGCCGTGACCGGCCTGTACCTCTACGACAACGACGTGGTGGAGATCGCCCGGACTCTGCGTCCCTCCGCACGCGGCGAGCTGGAGATCACCGACGTCAACAAGGTCTACCTCGAACAGGGACGGGCCCGCCTGACCGAACTGGGCCGCGGCTTCGCCTGGCTGGACATGGGCACCCACGACTCCCTTCTCCAGGCGGGCCAATACGTGCAACTGCTCGAACAGCGCCAGGGCGAACGCATCGCCTGTATCGAGGAGATCGCGCTGCGGATGGGGTTCATCTCGGCCGAGCAGTGCTACGAGCTCGGCCTGGAGCTGCGCGCCTCCAGTTACGGCGACTACCTCATCGACGTCGCCACACGCGAGGCGTCCGCCGTCACCCTCACCTAGGGCACGGCGCCGTCCGCACTCCCGCTGACCCGTAGCGTGACCCCGAAAGGCTCTCCCATGCATGTGCTCGTGACGGGAGGTGCGGGTTTCATCGGCTCGCACCTCGTCCGGCAGACACTCTCCGGCGCCTACCCGGACCTGGGCTCCACCCGGGTGACGGTCCTCGACAAACTCACCTACGCGGGCAACATCGCCAACCTGGCGCCCGTCGCCGACCACCCGGACCTGGAGTTCGTCCGCGGCGACATCTGCGACCAAGCCCTGGTCCGACGCCTGATGGACGGCGTCGACCTGGTCGTCCACTGCGCTGCTGAGTCCCACGTCGACCGCTCCATCACCGACGCGTCCGCCTTCGTCACCACCAACGTGGAGGGCACCCGCACGCTGCTGCACGCCGCCCTGGACGCGGGGGTCGGCCGTTTCCTGCACGTCTCCACGGACGAGGTGTACGGCTCCATCCCCGAGGGCTCGTGGCCCGAGGACCACCCGGTCGCGCCCAACTCCCCCTACGCCGCGACCAAGGCGGCCTCCGACCTCCTGGCGCTGGCCTACCACCGCACCCACGGCCTGCCCGTGTGCGTCACCCGCTGCTCCAACAACTACGGACCCCACCAGTACCCGGAGAAGGTCATCCCGCTGTTCACCACCCACCTGCTGGACGGCCACCCGGTCCCGTTGTACGGCGACGGCCGCAACAGCCGCGACTGGCTGCACGTGGACGACCACTGCCGCGCCCTGGCGCTGGTCGCGGCCGGCGGCCGTCCGGGCGAGGTCTACAACATCGGGGGCGGGACCGAGCTGACCAACGTGGAACTGACCGAACGGCTGCTGCGGCTGTGCGGCGCGGACCGCTCGGCCGTGCGCAGGGTTCCCGACCGCAAGGGGCACGACCTGCGCTACTCCGTCGACACCGGCAAGATCCGCGCCGAACTCGGCTACGCGCCGCGCGTGGACATCTCCGAGGGACTCGCCGCGACCGTCGAGTGGTACCGGAACAACCGCGCCTGGTGGGAACCGCTGAAGGCGCCCGCCACGGCCGGAGTGTGACGCCGACCCCGACCCCAACGAACGTCAGAAGCAGGTGAGCAGATGAGGTCCCCCATCGCCGCGCACGGCGCCACCCCCGCCGCGGCCGAAGAGAACGTGTGGCTGCGCCGCTACGCCGAGGTCCCCGCGCCCGCGCACCGACTGGTGTGCTTCCCCCACGCCGGCGGCGCCGCCAGCGCCTACCTCCCCTTCGCCCGACGGCTCGCCGAGGCGGGGATCGAGGGGTACGCGGTCCAGTACCCCGGCCGTCAGGACCGCAGGCACGAGCCGTTCGCGACCACCGTCGGGGAGCTGGCCGAGGGCGTGCTGCCCGAGCTGCTCCGGGTACTGGAGGCCGCCGACGGGATCCCCCTCTCCCTGTTCGGGCACAGCATGGGCGCGACCACCGCCTACGAGGTCGCCAGGCTGCTGCACCACACCGGCGCGGCGCGGCCCGAACACCTCCTCGTCTCCGGTCGCCGCGGCCCCACCGTGGAGCGGCGCGACACCGTCCACCTGCTCGGCGACCGGGAGCTGATCGAGGAGGTGCGCAAGCTCCAGGGCACCGATCCCAGCGTCTTCGCCGACGAGGAACTGCTGCGCATGGTCCTGCCCGTCCTCCGGGCCGACTACCTGGTGGCCGGTCGCTACCGCCACGCCCCGGGCCCCTGCCTGGACCTTTCCCTGACGGTGCTCACCGGCGACGCCGACCCCAACGTGGGGCTGTCCGAGGCCCGCGCGTGGCGGGAGGTGACCACCGCGGACACCGCCCTGCACGTCTTCCCCGGCGGGCACTTCTACCTTCAGGACCAGCGGGAAGCCGTCTGCCGCACGATCGAGGAGACCCTCAGTGATGGGAACAACCGTGCTCGTTGACAGTGCTCCGTCGGCCGACGGGCCGCCGTCCTCCTCCGCCTCCCGCTGGCGCCCGGCGGCTGACCGGAGGGACACGGCACGCCGGGTCCTGACCTCGGCGCAGACCCCGGACAGCCGGGTGACGCCGAGCACGGACATCCCCGCCTGGCTCGCCGAACGGGCCGCCGCAGGGAGCTTCGAGGTCACCCCCATCCCGTTCGCGGCCATGCGCGGCTGGCACTTCGAGGGGGGGACCGGCAACCTCCGCCACGCGTCGGGCCGCTTCTTCTCCGTCGAGGGCCTGCACGTCCGCGGCTCCCGCGCTCCCGAGGGAGGATGGCGCCAGCCCATCATCGTCCAACCCGAGGTGGGGTTGCTCGGGATCGTGGCGCGGGAGATCGACGGCGTCCTCCACTTCCTCATGCAGACCAAGATGGAGCCGGGCAACGTCAACACGCTCCAGATCTCCCCGACCGTCCAGGCCACGCGCAGCAACTTCACCGGGGTCCACCGGGGGCGCGGGATCCGCTTCCTCGACCTGTTCCTCGCACCCGGCCGGTGCAGGGTCCTGGTCGACGTGCTCCAGTCCGAGCAGGCCGACTGGTTCCTGGCCAAGCGCAACCGGAACATGGTCGTCGAGGTCGCCCCCGACGAGGAGCTGGACACCGGCGAGGACTTCCGCTGGCTGACGCTCGGCCAGATCCGAGCCCTGCTGACCACCGACAACCTCGTCAACATGGACGCCAGGTCCATCGTCGCCTGCCTACCCACGCTCGGGGGCGGCGGGGAGCGGGGCGCCGGCGACGGGTTCACCGCCGCGCTCCTGCGTTCGTTCACCGACCCGGCGGCGCGCTCCCTGCGCACCGACGAGGAGATCGGCTCCTGGTTCAACGGCATCCGCGCCCTGGAGGAACTGGTGCAGCGGCTGGTCCCGCTCGACTCCGTCGACGGGGACGGCTGGGAGCACACACCCGAGGAGATCGCCCACGGCAGCGGTCGCCACTTCCGGGTACTGGCCGCCGACGTCACGGCCACCAGCCGGGAGGTCTCCAGCTGGAGCCAGCCCCTCATCCAGCCCCGCCATCCGGGCCTGCTCGCGCTGCTCGTCAAACGGGTCGACGGAGTCCTGCATGCCCTGGTGCAGGCCCGGGTGGACGTGGGCCACCTCAACGTCGCCGAACTCGCGCCTACCGTGCACTGCCGTCCCGCCGAGCACACCGGTCCCGACGCCGTCCCCCACCCGCCCTACCTGGACCTGGTCCTGCACGCCCCGGCCGCGCGGTTGCGCTACGACGCCGTGCAGTCGGAGGAAGGCGGGCGCTTCTTCCACGCCCAGAACCGGTACACCATCGTCGAGGTGCCCGAGGACTTCGACGAGGTCGCCGCGGCACGGGGGACCACCGGGGGCGACTACGCCTGGGTGACCTTCGCCCAGCTGACCGAGCTGCTCGCGCACGGCAACTACATCAACGTCGAACTGCGTACCCTGATCGCCTGCGCGCACGCTCTCTACTGACCCGGCCTCCCACCGGGAACCCGGTTCGGCGGTCTCCCTCCCCGGCGGATCCGTCGGGGCGCGAACGAGCCCCCGAGACGAGAGGCCCCGAACCGGCTCCGGTCGCGCGCCGGGGGCGCCACGGCGGGAGCGGGGGTGCCCCCGGGCAACAAAAAAGACCCTGTGAACAGGGTCTTCGTTGGTGTCCGAGGGGGGACTTGAACCCCCACGCGCTTCCAGAGCACGAAGGAGAGTAAGAGCAGGTGAGACCGCGTATGAGCAGGCGTTACCGGGGGAGGTCAATCCCCGTTCATACCGGTTGAATCGGGCTCTGTCGGGTTGGGTTGCAACCCGGTTGCACCCCGGAAGAGAGGTCTTGTCCCGCATCACTGGGGCAGGGCCTCTGTCATGTCCGGGGACAGTCACCTCAACAGGTCATCCCGGACGACTCGCCCCTGTTGGGTGCCCCCTTGATAAGGCCCCCTCACTGTCAGGCGCTCTCTGTGGCTCTCAGGCCCTCTCAGGTGGACAGTGGTCAGCGTTGCCAGCAAGGCCCCTGTGTGTACAGCGTGCCCTGTGCGTGCTGCCTCTCCTGTGCTTGTGCTGAACACGTGCTGACCTTTCCTGTCGCTGCCGTCACTGACTCCTGACGAGTCCACAGCTTCCAGACCTGCACACGTGTTGACCTTGTGTCCTTGAGTGCTGCTACGCGCTGACGTGGCTTCTCACAGGACCATCTATCCGTGTTCACTCCTGAGGAGAAGAACAGGCACAAGAAGCCCTGTCCATGCAGGTAAGCAACAAGGTCCAAGAAGAACACCACACGCTCAAGGGCTTTTCATATGTGCTGTTCTTGGCTGTGGTCTCTCTGAGAGAAGAGGCAGAAGATGTCAGCCTCAGGCAGAGATATAAAGCCCGAGGAGAGAGTCAATGCGCAGGTCGAGGGGAGATATCTTATAAGGCCCCGTTGCAAACCTGGGGTAACACCTATTAGAAAACTTCTCAGACCCCGCCGGGGTTGGGTTTTCTATGTGAATACGAGTCTGGAGAAATTAGTAGGATCTTCCCATGGATGGATTTTTACTCCTTCCTAGACCTCCTTGCTTGGATGTCCTTGTGATCTGGATGGATCTAGGTGATGATGGGGAACATGGACTTCAGCAAGTATCCCAGCATGTCAGATGGTGACTATCCCATTGTCGGGGCAGGCGAAGACATTCCCCTATATGTCGGCCCCCTTGATGTAATCAGAGAGGGAGAATCCTACTCTGGGGAAGGCGTCCTGCGCTGGACGTGGTTCCCGTTCCCCCAAGTTGAATATGAAGTCTTCTGTGATCAGGTTGATGCCGGGCGGATCTTCTATGAAGATGACTTCAAGGTGAAGATTCCAGATCAAGCTGACTTCTCGCGTACGCAAGAACAGAAAGAACGGACCAATGATACTTTTGTAGTCCACAGTATTGGCCACATGGGAAGCGTGGTTGAAGGGTCTGAGGCTGGCGTTGAAAAAGTACAATTCTTTGTTCCCAACATGCTCAATGTTTACGGGTCGCCCCTGACGGATGGGAGAGGTGCCTGGAAGGGAAAAATTGAGCTTCACGGAGGCGACTGGGAGGTCACTCTTGAAGCTCGGCGTGATTTGAACATTCAGGAGAAAAAGATCAAAAAGGAGGGGAGGTATGTTGTGACTCACGTCGGTTACCTGTCACGTTCAGACGGGTATGCCATGGAGGATGGGGAAGTGACCCGGGCTCTGCAACTACTGAAGTACTGCCTGAGCTTCGGGGTTGGCCGATATATTTCTCCAATGCTGGCAACGGGATATCTGGATGGCGAAATTGTGTGGCGCGACTTCCGCGTTCCAGAGATTTCTGAATGGCGCGCAACAATACCGGCAATCGACACATTTAATAGCAGTTCACTGCAAGAGATTTTCGCATGTTTTGCGAAGCTCTGGGGAGATGAGTTCGAACGTGAAGTTCTGATTCGCGCAGTTCAGTACAGCATGGCAGCGAATAATCCTCATCCAGTTGAGATTGCGACATCAATCGCGCAATCAGCACTAGAGATGCTTGCGTATGAGAAATTCGTGGAGGAAGAAAAAAAATTTAAGCCTGGAGATTTCGAAAGAAGAGGGGCAGGGCTAAAGATTGAAGAACTTTTGGATGCCATGGAGATACCGAATGAGATAACTGATCAGTTTGAACAGCTAAAGGAAGTTTCGAATCACGAAAATTGCCAAGGAGTCCTCGGGCCAAGCGTTATTGCTTGGATGAGGCAAGGTGTGATTCATCCATCACGAAATAAAGTAAAACATTCCGCCAGGGCATGGATTGAAGCATGGGAGCTAATTCGCCATTATCTACTCTTGGTAGTGCTGCGGAGGATTGACTATCATGGTTTTTATAGGAGTCCTACTGATCAAGATCCCCAAACCGGAAAGATGGACAGGGTTCCTTGGGCAGTAGCTAAGAAATAGATAGACCCCGTTGAAGGCTGGGCCTTCTGTCAGCATACGAGTCTGGGGTTTTCATTTTTTGAAGACTGCATACGCCTTGACCAGGTCCTATGAGTTTCTGCCGGGGTGGAAAAACTGATGGTTGAATACAGAAACCCACCAAGGGGGCGGGGCCAAGGTGGGCATTCTGCTTGAGGGGGTGAATCTGGGGGAGTTAGAGTCGCCCGTCCTTCACTTCCTGAAGGAAGTTCGTCCACTCGGGAGAGTTGAAGCTCAGGTGTCCGAGTTCCCTATTCTGGGTATCCCGAATCAGAACACTGTGAGAGCCTTCCTTGACTTCCACACAGCTAGTTTCTCCCTGGCTGTAGCTGGACTTATGCCACTCGTTCACAGTGCTTCCTTTATTTCGGTCATCTTCGCTAGAGAGGCGTCGGGGGGTAGAGCCCACGACAGAAGCTTATTATACGCGACTTCTAGCCTGCGCACTTGCGGGGCCTCATCGGTGATGTGCTCTCCTGTGGTGTGTTCTGAGCACACAAGGGGACTTCGGTCACCAATGTATATGAGGCGGAAGGCTCCTGCTGTCCAGGTGAAGTCATTCAAGCCTAAGGGTAGTAGCTGAATTGTCACTCCCTCTGCTGTCGCCTCTTTCGTCAAGCGCTCAAGCTGTTCTCTCATGACATCAGAGCCCCCAACCCTTTGGGTCAAAACAAGTTCGGGGATGACAGCACTTAGCATGAGTGAATCATCCGTGCGAAGTCGTTCACGCCAAGCCTTGCGGGCTGCGATGGTTTTTTGGATGCGGGCCTCATCGGCCATGGGGACTGTGTGGGAGATGAGAACTCGGGCGTACTCTTCTGTCTGAAAAAAGCCCGGAACTACGAACGGGTGAAAAAAGCGGATTTCCTCTGCTTCCTTCTCGTACTCGCCAGACTGTTCGTACCAGCCTGACCCGCTCTCTGAGCGTTCCACATCACGCCACATCCTGAGCAAGGCCCCGTTTGTACCAAAGGCGGAGTCCATTGCTTCCACGATGCCCTGTTTAGGGGAGCGGACAGCACGCTCAACCTTGCTGTGGTAGGTCGCTGAGTAGTTGGTCAACTTGGCTAAATGCTGGAGGGACCAACCTTCTTGCCTGCGCAAACTCCTGACGTGGTCCCCAAAACTGACCCATGCGGGTTGCTTCTGGTCCGCCATGTACCAAGCGTGTCACAGCAGTGGTACACGCTTGTACTCGATAAGCCCATTCGTGATCGTTCTGTATCCCACCTTCCAAGGGCTCTATGCAGGTGGCAGCCTCAACGGCATGACCAGTACAAGCCCGTTGAAGGAAAGCGTGACGCCCGGGGACATCCGACATTGGCAGCTTCTCAAGTTGAAGGAGTTGCAAAAGGGACTTATGGGGCGACAGGTGATTGCTGTTGTCCGTGCTCAGGACCTCAACGCCCTTGAGTCCGACAGCCCCGGAGACTGGCAGGCCGGGGACTCCCCGGAACTGCATGTGTCCATTCCGGGTACCAAGAGCCCTGTTGTCGTCAGGGTGTCGGAAGACCTCTATGTGTGGCAGCGCGCGAACGGGGAAGAGCGCGCCTGTCCGGTGGTTCTCTACCCCAAGGCCCTTGAGATGGTCATCTACACGGTGAACGTGTCATGAGAGCCGTGATGGTCGGTAGACAGGTTCAGGCCCTTACCGGCCTGTACAGAGCCCTTGAGAAGAACAGCGTTCCCGGAGCTTCCTTCAGCAGAAGTGAAACGGACCCCGCCGTCTACACACAGGACACCTGTACTCGGGTCCGTGAAGGCATGTTCTTCATCAAAAGGGTTTCCCCCTATGGCGCGGTTCTCGAAACCGCTTCCATCTCCGTTGACCGGGTAACCATGGCTGCCGCAATGGTCCATGCCATGACAACCCGTCCGGGTATTCCCGAGTAAGGGAGAGCACATGTCACGAGACTCCCGAGAAACGTCCCTCGCTTGGCTCCGTGATGAGTTGGCCAAAGCCGGGGTCCGAAGCTACATCCTCCCCGCGAACAACACACAGGGTCCGAGCCTGCATTGTGGCTGGGGAGAAAGCATGGTCACCGTGAACATGTGCTACGGAAGCTATCTCTTCCGTGACTCCTCTGAGCAGTGGGTGAAGGTTCCCGGGAATCGCGCCCAGGAGTGCGCGGACAAGATCCTTGCGGGAGGAAATCGGGGGGGTGGTAGAGGGATCTAGCAACCTGGCTTCCTTCTGAGGGCTTTCCGGCCTTGAAAGCGGTCGGTTCTATTAGGCGTGCCCTGATTCAAAAAAGGTAAGAAAAGCCTCCCTTCGAGGCTAGGTGTCATCGGATTCCGAGTGAGGGAACCTCAGGGTGCAGGAAGAAGGTTCAGCGGTTTAGCAGAGACTTCACGTGGTCTCGGATCGGATGTTCAAGATGGGAATGGAAACCGGCTCGGATGCCACTCATGACCATCTCTGCCATGTAGAGCTGAACTAGGAATCCCTGCTTGCCCGAGAGGACATCGGAGAAGACTTCACGGACACGGTCAGCGGTAGGGGGATGGCTGAGGCTGTACGTCAGGAGGGTTGCAGCATCAAGGCCCACAGGGGCGAACCCGTAGCCCTCCCAATCAACAATCACTAGATCAGGTGTCGAGAGGAGGTTAGCCCAATGAAAGTCGCCATGGCTTGCACACCACTTCAGTCCTGTGGTGTCAACGGTAGCCCCGGCGACCTTGCGAATTCGGGAGAGAACTCCGAACTTTGCCCTTCCCGGGCCTGCCCCCTCGGACATCTGGATAATGTCGTGGGCTTTCCGAAGCTGACGCCACCACTCGTCCGAGACATTCGGAGCTTCCGTGATGGCTGGTTCCTTGGATATGGGGCTTGCTTCGATGTGCTCGAAAGCCTCTCCCCGGACCTGCCGGATATTCCCCTGTTCGGGGTCTGTCTCCTCCCACTCGGTTCGGTTGATGATCCGAGGCATGGGAACCCTGTCGGTCAGAACTTGGGCTTCCTCGTTGGCGTTCGGACGAACCCAAGT
The DNA here is from genome assembly GCF_000341125.1 of Nocardiopsis lucentensis DSM 44048. Classification (GTDB taxonomy): domain Bacteria; phylum Actinomycetota; class Actinomycetes; order Streptosporangiales; family Streptosporangiaceae; genus Nocardiopsis; species Nocardiopsis lucentensis. The sequence continues at coordinate 15,906 of NZ_ANBC01000803.1, forward strand.
GGTCGCATCCTTAACCAGGGCTACACGAACCCAATATTGATCTCCGAAACCAGATTCGGCACGAACGGAAGCAGTGGCATCAAGAAGGCCAATCCTCACAGGTCCGCTCTTGATCAACCCCATGCGGGAAAGAGCCTGATTCAAATGCTGCTCAGTCATCTTCATGGTCGCGCTCCGCCTTCCTTCTGTGAAGTTGCAGGCAGGCTAACACTCGAAAGAGCGCCATACACGCGAGAAGGGTTAATCAATGAAGAACGAGACGACCAGGTACACGGGCACGCACGAGAAGGACGAGTCCGAGGACAACACGAACATCCTGGGGTCGTGCTCCTGCGGCTGCGGTGAGAACGTCGGCTGGTGCAACGGGTCGGTCTAGTCCCCGGTTCTCCGGAACTGATGATCTGGCCTGACTCCTGAAAGGAGGGTTCTCTGGCCTTCCCCGGTTGGGGAACCCTCCCCGGGTTCGGGTATCGTCCCTATGACAACCACAAATGAAGCGGCCCCGGTAGGCGCGCCAACGCCAGTCCGGGGCCTTACTCTCAACCTGCTATCACCAGGAAGAAGAGCTATGAGCGACCTTATCAGTCGTGCCATGGCAGCGTTCGCCGCTACGCTGCTCTCCCTTGCCTACCCGGGCGTGTCCCTAGAGGCCCTGGCAGCCTCTCAGGAGGCTTCCGAGAGGGAAGGCCTTCCCCCGGCCTTCTCAGGCCCTCACAGGGCCTCTGAGTGCCCCTTGTGCGCTACCCGGAAGAGGTCTGCCCGCGTGCGTGGCTACTCCCGGCCTGTGAAGCCCTACGCCTTCGGCTCTGCTGAGTGGTGGGAAGCGCACAACGTTTCCAAGAGGCCACAGGCGTTCATTGTAAACGACAGGCCTTATCGGCAATACGTTTCATAACCTCATGGCATAAGAGAGGCCCTGACAGTTGGCGCTGTCGGGGCCTTCTCTGATCGAAAAACAAACTCGCTGAGATCACCTCAATGGAACACTTCAAGTGCCCGGAACAAAGTGAGGATACTTGGATATGTGGAATTGGAGGTTCCATGACATGGCCACCTCTTGAGAAGGTGACCTAGTTTCCAGGACTCGGAGACCTTAAGTCGGAGAGTTCGTGTCTGTAAAACAAAACGGCCAGGGGATACCCTGGCCGTATGTGTTAATAACTTGCTTGGCGCTTGGAGCTTGAGGCTCCAAGCTCAATAATACTTACTTACTCCTTCCTTCTTAGACACCGCTACACGGTGGACTCCTCAGCCATCGTGCATCCCCAGCAGATGCAACCCTCCTCATGGGTGCGCACATCTCGGTCGGCCTCTGGTTCTTCCCTGCCTTCCCCAACCTGATGGGCTGCAAGTGCCCTCCTGAGTGGGGCATCTCCGAGGTCAACCACGTCAACGATCTCCGATGCCAGAGAGTCCGTGAGCGCCCGGAAGCCATCGTTCTTCGTCCCTGCAAGATCATCCACAAGAACACATGGAACCGAGAGCGCCAGGCGTGGCGCGCGTCCCTTCTTGCCCCTCTGTGTCAGCACCCCAGACTCTAGAAGGATGTCGAGTTGCCCATAGAGGTTGTGCCCGTTTCCACTGAACCCTAGATCTTGGGAGATCCTGGTGATTCCGACTTGGGACAGGTTGGTTCTCCCGTTGATGTGCCACGAAATCGCAGTACTTAGATGAAGCGCGTTTCGTGTGCAATCTTCCCCGTTGAGTAAGCCTCTTGGCTTCTTGAACTCCTGAAATACCATTCTCTGCCAGAGGATGACTGCGTCTGCGTAAGCTCTGTCCAGAAGTCTTCTTGTTTGGATTTCCATGGGTTCCCTTCTTTAATGATCCACTCGGTTGGCTTCTAGCCAGTTCTCAACGTCGTTCTCCCTGAACCTGAGGTGCTTCCCGACCAGGAACCCGGGGAGTCCCCATTTCCTCCACTCGCTGTAGACGGTCCGTTTGGGGATGTTCAGGTGGTTCGCCAGGTCCTCCACGCTCAGGAGCGCGTTGCGGGTCTTGGTCTGCATGGGCCTCCATCTCGATGTCCCACCGTGGTACACGGCGTTGTCCAGGTCCTGTGTGCCATGACTTTAGGGCTGACACCTGGCACACGTCAAGTGCCGTGTGCTACTGTGCTTCGCATGAACTGGGAAGAACTTGATCCGACTGCGTATGGCTGGAAGCTTCCGGAGGGTTGGCGTCTCTACGCCTACGAAAGGGGTGGAGAGCCTGCGATCCTCGTTGGTCGCTTCGATGTGGGGGAGGGCTGTTACGCCCTGGTGGAGGCGCACGTACACGCGCCGTTCAATGGACCCACACGTGTGACCGTCATCGCTGAGACCACCGAAGCCGCCAACCAGAGCGACGGCGTCACGGTCGAGATGATGCGGGGCGTTCCGCTGGGGGAGGCGCGGCGGGTGATCACGGAATGGGTGCACCGCATCCGTGCCGAGGTCTCCCCTGAAGACTCTCCGGCCCCTCTGCCCGCACGGGTCGAGTCCCCCAGGGACTACGCCATGGTGGCCAGGGAGTACGTCCGCCTGATGGAAGCGGGCGAACGTCGTCCCATTGAGGTCATGGCCCAAGCATGGGGGGTCTCCCGGAACACGGCCAGCGCGCGTGTCCGACGTGCGCGGAACAGAGGACTGCTCATGCAGATGGGGAGCACCACAGGGCGTCTCAGCGCGAAGCTCACGGAAGCCGCTGAGGAGTTGCTGAGGGAAGACGAGTAGCCCCGCCCCGGAACGCTGAACAGTCACAAGAGAAGAAGGAGTGTTGTGCCTCGCAAGAGATCGAACGGTGACGGAAGCGTCTCCCCCCGAACCCTCAAGAGCGGCAAGACCGTCTATGACGTGTGGGTCTCCTACACCAACCCCGTGACGGGGTTGAAGGAGCGCTACAGCAAGAAGGGGTTCCCGACCAAGACGGAGGCTGAGAAGCACCGCCGGGCGAAGGTCGCCGAAGCTGAGCGTCAGGCCCTGGTCAACCCGTCAGATCAGCTGCTGAGCGCCTACCTGGACGCCTGGTTGGAAGCCCACCGCATCAAGCAGCAGACCAGAGCGGGCTATGAGCGCAAGATCCGACTCCACGTGAAGCCCCACATCGGGAAGGTGAAGCTCGGGAAGCTCACGGGGGTCATGCTGACGAGGCTCTACAGGACCTTGGAGGAGAAGGGGAGCCCCTACCCGGCCAAGGGTCCCCTGAGCGCTCGGAGCATCCGAGAGGTCCACACGATCCTCTCAGCGGCTCTCAACCAGGCCGTGAAAGACGGCCTCCTGGTGGTGAACCCCGCTGTTCAGGCCAAGCCCCCGACGACGAAGGAGGCGGCTCCCCCGGAGTTCTCCGTCTGGTCGGGGGAGGAGCTGAGGGCCTTCCTCCACGCTGAGAGGGACACGGCTCACTATCCGGTGTGGCACTTCATCGCCTCCACAGGTGTTCGGCGTGGCGAAGCTCTCGGGCTTCGCTGGCAGGACATCGACCTTGAGGCCAAGACGGCGGTGATCCGTCAGACGGTGGGTGTCATCGAAGGGAGGATCATCCGGGAACCGCTGCCCAAGAGCAGCAAGCCCCGTGTGATCGACCTGGATGAGAAGACGGTCAAGGTCCTCAAGCGGCACAGGGTCGCTCAGGCCAAGGACCGCTTGGAACTCGGGTCACGGTGGCTTGATGAGGGCCTGGTCTTCGCCAAGGGCTCCTACCGCCTGAGGAAGGGCACCTTCGCTGGGGGACCCATGCACCCCGACAGGGTGTCGCGAGTGTTCGACGCCCGTATCCACAGGCACGGGCTCACGGACATCCGGCTTCACGACCTGAGGCACACATGGGCGACCCTGGCTCTCAAGGCCGGGGTTCCTGTGAAGGTGGTTCAGGAGAGGTTGGGCCACGCCAACCCGTCCATCACGATGAACATCTACGCTCACGTGCTCCCGGGCATGCAGGCCCGTGCCGCTGAGCAGGTGGCATCCCTCTTCGGGTGATCCGCTCCGGTTGCACCCTCCGTTGCAACCCGGGCATGAAAAAAGACCCTGCGAACAGGGTCTTCGTTGGTGTCCGAGGGGGGACTTGAACCCCCATGTCCTTAACGGACACTAGCACCTCAAGCTAGCGCGTCTACCTATTCCGCCACCCGGACTGGGCTGTGTTCGGCGCTTCCCGCGCCGGACAGGTCAACCATAGCAAAGGTCTGAGGCCCCGCGAACCAGTTTCCGGGCGGGGTGCGGGCGTGACATGGTCGGTGGGACACGCAGAAGCCCATGCGGCGGGACGGGAGTTGCGAGATGGCAGAGCCGGACAACGCGTTGAGCGCGGCCGAGGTCGAGGTCGTCGACCTGTGCAGGGAGCTCATCGAGATCGACACCTCCAACTACGGCGACCACTCGGGGCCCGGTGAGCGCAAGGCCGCCGAGTACGTCGCGGGCAAGCTCGACGAGGTCGGCGTCGAGTCCCGGATCTACGAGAAGCACCCCGGCCGCAGCAACGTCGTGGCGCGCATCGCGGGAGAGGACTCCGGTCGGCCCCCGCTGCTCATCCACGGCCACCTGGACGTCGTCCCCGCGGCGCCCGACGACTGGACCCACCACCCCTTCGCCGGTGAGGTCGCCGACGGCTGCGTCTGGGGTCGCGGCGCCGTCGACATGAAGAACATGAACGCCATGGTCCTGGCCATGCTCCGCCAGCGCCTGCGCGAGGGCCGCCGCCCTCCGCGCGACATCGTGCTGGCCTTCCTCGCCGACGAGGAGGCGGGGGGCACCTGGGGCGCCCAGTACCTGGTCGCCGAGCACCCCGAGCTGTTCGCCGACTGCGACGCCGCGATCAGCGAGGTCGGCGGCTTCTCGTTCACGGTTCGGGAGAACCGCCGCCTCTACCTGGTGGAGACCGCGGAGAAGGGCATCGCCTGGATGAAGCTGACCGCGCGCGGCACCGCCGGGCACGGGTCGATGGTCAACGCCGACAACGCGGTCACGGAACTGGCGGCGGCCGTCGCCAGGCTCGGCGAGCACGAGTTCCCCGTGCAGCTCACCCCCACCGTGCGGACCTTCCTGGAGGAGATCTGCGAGGAGTTCGGGATCCCGTTCGACGAACGCGACGTGGACGCCACCGTCGCCCGCCTCGGCCCGATCGCCCGGATGATCGGCGCCACGCTGCGCAACACCCTCAACCCCACGGTGCTCGGCGGCGGCTACAAGGCCAACGTCATCCCCGGTGAGGCGACCGCGCAGGTGGACGGCCGATTCCTGCCGGGGACGGAGGACGAGTACTTCGCGACGGTCGACCGCCTCCTCGGGCCGAAGGTCAGCCGGGAGTTCATCCACCACCTCCCGGCGGTGGAGACCTCCTTCGACGGCGGTCTGGTCACCGCCATGCAGGAGTCCCTGTCGGCCGAGGATCCGGGGGCCAGGGCCGTGCCCTACTGCCTGTCCGGCGGCACCGACGCCAAGAGCTTCTCCCGCCTGGGCGTGCGCAACTACGGGTTCTCGCCCCTGCGGCTGCCGCCGGAGCTGGACTTCGCGGGAATGTTCCACGGTGTCGACGAGCGCGTCCCGATCGACGGCCTTCGGTTCGGGGTGCGTGTTCTGGACAGGTTCGTCGGCATGAGCTGACCCTGTCCGGGTTCGCGGTGCCCTTCCGGGGCGGAAGCGCCGAGAACTTCTCGGCGCGATCCGCGATCACGTCCACGCTCACCCAACGTGATGATACGGTTGCTTTCAGTTCGACGGTGCTGAGGTTCGGCGCTCGCGTCAGCGCGCGCCACGAACACGGCACCGCCGTGCGACCGCGGTAGATCCGCCGCACGGGACCGTCCAGTGACAGTGAGATGAGGGGGGCATCCGATGGTGCTCGCGGGACGAGGGTGGCTGGTGTCGTCCAGCCGCGCTGCCCGTGATGCCCAGGGCCCCTACGTTCGACTGTTGCTCCTGTCCGGTATCGCCGCCGTCGCGTGGCTGGCCGGGGGGTTCGGTGTCGCGCAGGCCGACACCGCCCCCGAGACCGGCGGACTGGTCGGCCGTGTCATCGGAGCGGAGGACGCGACCGAGGACACCGCCCGGGCCGACGCCACGCGTGAGCACGTGCTCGCCGGCGCCGGGGACCGGGCCTCGTCGCTCACCGACACCGTCGTCCCCCAGGCCGCGGCGCTTCCCGCGCACGCCCTGGACGGGACCGGTGTCACGGCGGCACTCGAGGAGGCCGCCGCCGG